>JAJYAR010000417.1 GCA_021779435.1 bacterium | reverse complement strand
TCAGCGCGCTGACAGAACCGAGCGCCGCGGAGTTTCCCTGTTTCCAGCGCCACACGATTGACGCCTTTCCCGCCGGGTATCAGGTGGCCGTGGCGGACATCAACGGTGACGGCCGGCCGGATGTGATCGCGCTCTCCACCGACGCCAACCGCGTGGACTGGTTCGAAAATCCCGGCTGGCAGCTTCACCCGGTCGCCCGCACCGAGAAGAACATTGACCTCGCGCCGCGTGATCTGGACGGCGACGGCAAGGCGGAAATCGTCGTGGCCAGCGGGTTCTATTTCTCGGAATCCACCCGCGGCGGGGCGATTCAATGGCTGGAGCAGCCGGCGGGTGCTTCCACGAACCTCTGGACGATTCATCCGATCGCCACCGATCCGGTGGTGCATCGCGTTCGCTGGGGCGACCTCGACGGCGACGGCCGTCCGGAACTGGTTCACGCGCCGATTTTCGGTCCCGGCTCGCAGGATACGGTGGCGCCGAAGCCTTCGCATCTGTGGGCGTTCCGGCCACCGCGCGACCTGCGGACCGGCGCGTGGACGGTGTGGAAGATTGACGAGTCGCTGACCGTGCTGCACGGCATCCACGTGTCCGATCTGGACCACGACGGCCGCGACGAAATTCTGACCGCGAGCTTCGAGGGCATTCACCGTTTCGACTTTGAAGGCAACGGCCCGGACGGTCGCTGGATCAAGACGCAAATCGGCCGTGGTGCCCTGCCGAAATCCTCCGCGCCTGGCGCGACGCGCGGTTCCAGCGAAGTCGCGCCGGGGAATCTTGCGCCGGGCAAACCGTTCATCGCCGCGATTGAGCCGTGGCACGGCGAACTGGTGGTCGTTTACACGCCCGGCAAACCCGGTGAACTGTGGCACCGGCGCGTGCTCGACGACACGCTCGACCAAGGCCACGCGCTGGTGGTGGCGGACCTCGATGGCGATGGCCGGGACGAGATCGTGGCCGGCTGGCGCGGCGCGGGCGGCGGCGTGGCGATTTACCGCGCCACGGATGACACCGGCGAACACTGGACGAAGATCCCGCTCGACGCCGGCATCACGGTGCAAGGAATGGTGGCGGCGGACTTGAACGGCGACGGCCGGCTGGACTTGGTCGCCATCGCCGGCAGCTCGAATTTGCTGGTCTGGTATGAACAGCGCCGGTGACATGAACCGGCCATAACGTGCTTCCGGACGACATACCGCCGACGCCTTGCGCGTCCTGGACTTCGATTTTGCGGCTGGCGATCACACCGCCGCGAATTTCCCGTGACGGCGGAGTTCAAGAAAAGCGAACTGGTCTTCGAGACGAAGACGGGGAGGAAGGAGAACACGGCTTTCAAGCTGTCTCCGAATTCAAGGCGTGGGCAACTCGTCGTCGCCCGGCAACGGCGGCACATCCGGCGCTTTTGACAACACGGCAAGGAACTTTTCCCGGTTCCCACGCTTGGCCCGCTCGGCGATGACGCTCTCGGTCTGCCATGCGCCCATCGCTTGCGCCAGCGCGAGGGAGAGCAACCGCTCCACTGGCACCTTTTCACGCTCCGCCATCGCGACCGCCTGCTTGTAGATCGCGTCAGGCACTTCTGTTCGCATCGTTGTCATGTCAACGTTGTCAGTTTCGTCAGGAACTCTGCCGGACTCAAGGGCACAATACCAAACTGCCTCGCTTCTGCAAAATGCCGTCGGTTGTGCGTGATGATGTGGGCAGCGCCGCACGCGACCGCCAGTTCCAGAACCAGGTCGTCATCCGGGTCCGCCAGCACCGGTCGCCAGCGGAAATAGATGGAGCGCTCCACACCGGCCGCGCAGATGTAGTCCAGGAAATCCTCGCAGTCCTGCCACGAATAACCCAGCGGCCGGCCTTCCCGGTGGACGATCTCCGTGTATTCCGCCACCAGCGATACCGACAGGTTCGCCTGCCATCGCGGGTCCGCTCCGAGCTTCTGAAGCAGCGCCGCCGACCCGCCGTTGCGCGAACGCCATGCGGCGATCAGAACATTCGTGTCAATTACGACCTGAAGCGGCAACATCGGCGGCGAACGTAGCACCCGGCGTCAAACGCCTTCAAGCAACGATTCCCGCTCCTGCGCGACGGCAAGGCCAGCAACCGCCTTTTCGATCAACTGGAAACTCGCCAATCCACCGTCTGTTGTGCTATCTGAACCTCATGAAAGAGCTTGAGCGAATCACGGTGAACCCGCTCGTCATGTCCGGCAAACCTTGCATCCGGGGCATGCGGGTCACAGTCGCGAATATCTTGCGCCTTCTGGCCGCCGGCCATTCCCGCCAGCGGATCCTTGCCGCCTATCCCTATTTGGAACCGGCCGACATAGATGCCTGCTCTACGCTTCCGTGCGCGTGGAAGACGAAGAACTCGTTCCTGTCCCGGCATGAAGATGCTGGTGGACATGAACATCAGCCCGGAGTGGCGGGGGTTTTTTGGAGCAAGCCGGATGGCAGGGCTGCCCCAAGGGGACTCCAATGTCCGACACTCTCCAATACGATGTTGTCCTGAGCCACAACCAGGCGGACAAGCCGCGGGTGCGGCGACTGGTGGAACGGCGGAACACAAAGGCAAAATGTCGAAGGCAGAATGCAGAACCCCTTCATTCCACATTCTTCCTTCATCCTTTCCCGCCGGTGGGGCTGGAGCACAACACCGTTGGGAGGGGCAACTGCGGGAGCCGCAACTTGCCCTTTCGCGATCCGGCCAACGCCGGTCGCCGCTTCATCCCGCTCCTGCTGGCCGACTGCAAACTCCCGGACAAGCTGCGGCGAGTCAAACGTGAAGCCGTTCGTTGGACGCGCGACCTATTGCTGCCGCACCTGCTGTCGGGGCAAGTCAATTTGGAAACGAACTGAGCCATGAGGAAAGAGGTAAAGTTTCTGCGAGCAAAAGCGGTGGAGTCGCTTGTCTTGAGCATCGAACTGTTTAACCGCCCGTCAGACGCGGGCAGAACGCACGGCGTGCTCATCTTCCTTGACCATGCCTTCGAAATGCTTTTCAAGGCGGCCATCCTGCATCGGGGCGGACGGATTCGCGAACCACGCGCCAAACAGACGATCGGATTCGATGCGTCGGTGCGGAAAGCACTCTCGGACGCAAAGTTGAAATGCCTGGACGATAATCAGGCTCTGACGGTACAGATGATTAACAGTCTCCGTGACGCGGCACAGCATCACATCATCGATATTTCTGAGCAGCACCTCTACATCCAGGCGCAAGCTGGTCTTAGCCTATTCCGCGACCTATTCAAAGC
>JAJYAR010000416.1 GCA_021779435.1 bacterium | reverse complement strand
TTGCCGGTGCGCCGTGCTTTTGCAGCACCGGCAGCCCAAACTCGTAGTTGTCCCGCCAGCCGTCATCGAACGTGATCGCGCAGGCGAGCCTCGGCAATGGCACTTGTTCTTTCGCCCGGCGCAGCCAGTCGTCCAGGTGCACGATCTCGAACCGGCGCTTGAGTTCCGCGAGATGCAAGTCCAGCGTTTCGGGCGCCACGTACATGCCGGGCTGCTCCTTTTTGCGCGCGGACGAACCCTTGGGTAATACCCGGTGATACATCAATACGACAAGCGATCCTGGCTTTCGCGATCGCCAGGTGAGCGGCGCCGCTCGCGCGACGACCTCGACCGCGACTCCCTTGGCGGCCCGCTTGAACGCGTTCACCACGGCATCGCACCGCTGATGCGCGGGCCGAGCGCGTTCGCCACGCTGAGCGGCAGCCGTTGCCAGATCGCGGTCGCAAGCTGCATCGCCCTGCCTCTGTCGCCGCCCGCCTCGGCCTTGCCGCGCTCGTGGCGCCCCCAGCGATACCAGTACAGCGGCACCGGCTGGGCGCCCCATTGGCGCTTGAAGCGGTAGGTGCCACTGTCGACGGTCGAGCGGCCGAAATCGAACGTCGTGCAGCCGCGATCGACCGACAGGCGCAGCAACTCCCAATAGAGCCTCATGTTGACGCCCAGCGGCTTCGCCGAGGCCCGGCACGAGGCCCAGGGAACTTCGGCACGCCCGCGCCAGAACACGAGGAACGCAGCCGCCGCCGGCAGGCCGTGCGAGTCGATCACCACCAGCTGGGCGAAACGCTCGAAACGGCCTAGGATCGCCTCGAAGAAGCGTTTGGGGTATACGGGAGTGCCGAGGTCGCGCATGTTTTCGGCGAATACCGCGTAGAAGTCGTCGAGCAGTTCCGCCGCACCCGTCCGGCACTGGACCCCTTCCCGCTCGGCGCGCTTCACCTGCGCGCGCAACTTCGACCCGAGTCGCTTGGAGAGCTCATCCACCGTCGCCGGCAACTCGAGCTGCAGCGTGACTTTGTCGGTACGCAACGTCCAATCGCCGGGCCGGGTCTGGCGGTCGCGAAACTCGAGGTAACGGCAGCCGAGTTCCGCGGCCGCCTCGGCGGCCCGCGCCATCATTCGTCGCGCGACATCGGGTTCCGCCGCGAGCGCGCCGCCGTAGTTGAAGAACGCGACCGAGGTCGCAAAATTACCCAGCAACCAGCTGCGCTGTTGCGTCACCGGCAATACGCCGTCCAGGGATCCCGCGGCATCACGAGATTCCACGAAGAGCGTGCGGTGTCCGAACACCTCGCGCGCAAGCTCGGTCCAGCCGCTCAGGTGGTAGAGACTCGCATCCCGGGCTTCGAGCACGAACGCATCCCAGTCCGTACTCGGCGTCCCCCGCACGCTCACCGAGCACTCGTTCACGCCCATAGTTCGTTGCGTCCGAAATAAAGGTAGAACGCATCGTTGTCGAGCATCTGGACGCGGACCCCGTCCGAGGGAACCTCGAGCCGACCGGAGCGGCGAAAGTAGATCGGCAGGGTGAACCGACGGTGAAAACCACAGTCCTCGAGAAACCGCGATTGCACGGGATCGCTCGCCCAGACGACGAGTTCGGCGAATCGTCCCTTCTCCTTGGCCTGCCGGACCGCCGCGTGCACGAGCGCGTGCCAGTCGGCCGAATCCTGCGAATCGACCCACCAGTCCGCGAGCCGGGCCTGCCCAGGCGCGTAGCTCAGGAGAAAATACCCGTGGATCCGTCCGAACCGTTCGAGCGCGAAAAGTTCGACCGGAACGATCGGACAGGCCAGCGCGTGACGAAGGAACGCGGCGCTACGCTCTAGTACCGCATGATCCGATGTGGCCGCCGAGCCGAGCGCGGCGATTCGCTCCACCTCGTCCTCGCCGACCCGGCGCGTCCGCCAGCCGGAACTGGCATCAGCGGGCGCCGTCACCGACCAAAAGATGCTGCGAGCGAGCCGCGGCAGACGCTTCCACCGCGGCTGACTCGGCCGGTTCAGCAATGCCAGTGGCGCGAGCGGGCGCGCATACCCGGTCACCACGCCGCACGGCTGATAGCCAATCAACGGCATGATCTTGCGCGTCTGCGCACTGCCACCGATGCCAAATAGAAAATCCGTCAAGCCCCCGACGTGCTTCATTAGCGACACACCCGCACCGACCGCATCGCGCCGCGCGGCCCAGTCGATCATATGGATCGCACCAGCGCGAAAGGATCCCGATCGGAGCGTTCCCGGCATCACCGCGCCGTGAGCAAGCAGGTCGCGGCCGTCGGTGAGCACGAACGAGCGCGATCCGGGCCAATCCGCGCGCGCCCGCCAGTATTTCCACTGCAAATGCGCGGGTTCGACGTGTGGCACGAGTCCCGCCTCCCGCATCAACGCGATTATCGCCGGCGCATCCGCCGGAGTGGACGGTCTCAGCCACCGATTTCGAGACTCGTTCACCAACACCCTGGAGTCCTCGTACCCATTGCGCATTTTACAGATTACCAGCGGTCTGGCCTCGCGCGAGGTCATGGTACAAAATGGCGACGCATGCCGCTCACTCCCTCGTCCGAATCCACCCCGCAGCGACCCGCATGGCGGCCTCTGGTGCTGCTGTTCGGACTCTGGGCCGCGGTGATCGCCGCGTATTGGCCGAGCGCTCGCGCACTCGATGCACTCTGGAGGAATACCTCGGAGGAGACCTATACCCACGGCTACCTGATCCTGTTGATCTCCCTCTGGCTGGTCGTGCGCGAGCGCCGGCGGTTGCTCGCGGCGCCGGTCCGGCTGGTACCCGCCGCGCTGATTGCGCTCCTGCTCCTCAGCGTCGCCTGGGTGTTCGCGTGGCGCGCGTCGATCCAGGAACTGCATCTGCTGCTGTTGCCGCTGATCCTGTGGACAGCGATCCTCGCGGCGTTCGGTTGGCGTAGCGCGCGGATTCTCGCATTTCCGGTCGGTTACCTCTATTTCGCGATGCCGGTCTGGAGCGATATCAACGGCGTCGTCCAGACCCTGAGCGCGAAAATGACCGGGGCGCTGATCTTCCTGACCGGCTTGCCGGCGTTCATGCAGGGCGATTACGTGCAACTCCCGGGCGGCGCGATCGAGATCGCCGCCAGCTGCAGCGGCCTGCATGCGCTCATCGTCGGTCTCGCGCTGGCGACGCTCTATGGGAAGGTCGCCGACGTGCCGCTGCGACGCCGCTGGCTGTGGATCGCGGTGATGGGCTTGATGTCCTTGGTCGTGAATTGGATCCGCATCTTCACCGTGATC
>JAJYAR010000028.1 GCA_021779435.1 bacterium | reverse complement strand
GTGTCCGGATTGACCACGTTGCCGCGGCTCTTGGACATCTTCTCGCCGTCCTCGCCGAGGATGATGCCCTGGTGAAACAGCTTGCTGAACGGCTCGTTCGTGGGAACGACGCCGAGGTCGAACAGCACCTTGTGCCAGAAACGCGCGTAAAGGAGATGAAGGACAGCGTGCTCGGCACCGCCGACGTAGAGGTCGGGCGTTCCCCAGTAGCGCAGCGCTTCGGGTGATGCGAAGGCGGTGTCGTTGGTGGGATCGACGAAGCGCAGGTAGTACCAGCAGGAGCCGGCCCACTGCGGCATCGTGTTTGTCTCGCGGCGTCCGCGCACCCAGTCGGCGCCGGCGGGCTTGGGCTCGGTCGCGGGGACGGCTGCGCCGGTCCGATGATCGAGCCAGACCTCCAGCCATTGCGTCTCGTTGGCAAGCGGGCTCTCACCGGTGCCGCTCGGCAGGTAGGACTTCACGTCCGGCAGCTGCAGCGGCAGGGAGGACGGCGGCAGCGGAATCGCGTGCCAGGTCTGTTGTCCTTCCACGTACGTGACCGGTTGTTGCGGGAAATCCGCGGGGCGGGCCGCCTTCGCCTGCTCGTAATCGGCGGGACTTACCCAGACGATCGGGAACGGCTCGCCCCAGTAACGCTGGCGCGAGAAGAGCCAGTCGCGGAGCTTGTAGTTGACCGTTGCCTTGCCGATGCCGCGGCCGGCGAGATCGTCGGTGATCTTTCGTTTCGCGTCGGCCCAGTCCATGCCGTCGTACCCGGGCGAGTTGAGCAGCCTGCCGTCCCCGACAAAGGGGAGCGGGGCGCCGGCGCTGTCGATCACCTGGATGATTGGCAGCGAGTATTGCTTCGCGAATTCGTAGTCGCGTTCGTCATGCGCCGGAACGGCCATGATTGCGCCGGTGCCGTAGCCCATCAGCACGTAGTCGGCGATCCAGATGGGCACGCGGCTGCCATTCACCGGGTTGATCGCGTAGGCGCCGCTGAACACGCCTGATTTGTCCTTCGCGAGATCCGTGCGCTCGAGATCGCTCTTGGCTGCCGCCTTTTTCCTATAGGCGTCCACCGCGGGCTTCTGTTCGGCGGTTGTCAGCGCGTCGACAAGCGGATGCTCGGGCGCGAGCACCATGTAGGTGCACCCGAACAGGGTGTCCGGACGCGTGGTGAAAATCTTCAGTTTGCCCGCGCCGGGCATTTCGAGATCGAAAAGCACCTCCGCGCCGTCACTGCGGCCTATCCAGGCCTCCTGCATGCGCTTGGTAGAATCAGGCCAGTCGACATCCTTCAGGTCGGCGAGCAGGCGATCGGCGTACGCCGTGATCTTGAGCACCCACTGGCGCAGGTTGCGACGCTCGACGGGGAAGTGGCCGACCTCGCTCCTGCCGTCCACGACCTCCTCGTTCGCGAGGACGGTCCGGAGCTCGGGGCACCACCAGACCGGACGCTCGTCGACGTAGGCCAGGCCGCGCTTGAACAGCTGGAGGAATATCCACTGCGTCCAGCGGAAGTACTTCGGGTCGGTCGTGTCGATCTCGCGGTCCCAATCGTACGAGAAGCCGAGGGCTTTGATCTGGCGCCTGAAATTCGTGATGTTGTTGCGGGTGTTGGACGCCGGGTGCGTGCCGGTCTTGACCGCATGCTGCTCCGCCGGAAGCCCGAAGGCGTCCCAGCCGATCGGATGCAGGACGCTGAACCCCTTCGCCCGCTTGTACCGAGCGATGATGTCCGTCGCGGTGTAGCCTTCAGGATGGCCGATGTGCAGTCCCGCGCCGGACGGATACGGGAACATGTCGAGCACGTAGTACTTCGGTTTCGACGGGTTCGCGATCGCGCGGAATGTTTGGTTTTGCTCCCAGAAGCCTTGCCAGTGCGGCTCGATCTCATGGAAGTTGTAGTCTGTGCACTTGGTAGCCATTCGTGTGAACCCGCCACTGTGAAACGTTTCCCCGCCCGGTCAATCATCACCCGATCCGAAGCTGTCCGCGCCTCCCTGCAGCGTCTTGGCGCCGGCCTTTTCATCGCGCTTCTCGTGATGCCGGCCCTTTCGTCGCGGGCCGCAGGCATGTCCCGCGGTTTCAACCAGCTGCTCGACGCGGTTGTCCGGATCGACGTGCGTGAACTTGCGTTCGAAGCCGGCTCGCGTCGTTACAGCGCGAGCCTCGGTTCGGGAGTGATCATCTCCGACGACGGCCTGGTGGTCACCAACGCCCACGTGGCCAGTCCGCGCGCCGTCGATCTCAGTGTCACCCTCGCGAGCCTCGAGCGTGTCAGCGCGAAGCTTGTGGGCTGGGATCACTGGACCGACCTTGCGGTGCTGCGCATCGACATGGCGGAAGTGAAGCGGCGGAACCTGAAGTTCGCCCATGCCAGTTTTGGCGACAGCGGCGACCTGCGGCCGGGGGACGTCGTTTACGCGGTCGGCACACCGCACGGCCTCACCCGCACGGTCACACGCGGGATCATCTCGAACACCGCGCGGAACTTCGAGGACACCACCGGGGTGAATGGGTACGAGACGGGGATGTTCAACACGTGGCTCCAGACCGACGCCGCGATCAACCCCGGCAACTCGGGCGGACCGCTCGTCACCGAGAATGGCAGGGTCGTGGGGATCACGTCGCGCGGCTACCTTGGCGCAAACAACCTCGGCTTCGCGATCCCGGCGGCGACCGTCCAGGACGTCGTGAACCTTCTTGTCCGCAACGGCTCCATCACCCGGAGCTACATCGGGCTTGTCCCCGGCGCCCTGCAGGACCTGGAGAATTTCTACTCGCTGGCCTCGAACACCGGAATGCTCGTCAACAGCATTGATCCGGGTTCGCCCGCCATGCGCGCGGGCCTGCGTCCGAGCGACATCGTCCTCGCGATCAATGGGGTGAAAATCGACGGGCGCTTTCCCGAGCAGCTACCTGCAATTCAGAACATGATCGCGCGCCAGCCGATCGGCGCGTCGATCAGGCTGCTGGTGAAGCGCGGCGGCGACACCCGGGAATACTCGGTCGCCACGGAAAAACTGGAGAGCCGGGTGGGCGAGGAGTGGGCGTTCGAAAAATGGGGGCTGAGCGTGCGCAAGGTTTCGCGTGCGTATGCCAGGACCAACCAGCTCGACGACGATACGGGCGTACTCGTGATCGGCGTGCAGTCCGGCTTCCCCGGCGACATCGCCGGCCTCTCCCGCGGTGACATCATCACGAAGATAAACCAGGAGCCTGTCGTCTCGCTGGAGACGGCGAAGAAGGCCCATGAGGCGTACACTGCCAAACCCGCGCCGACGCTGTTCGAGGTGCAGCGCGACCGGCACGTATCACTTTATATCGTCAAACCATGACCTCATTTTCCCGCCTGTTCCTCTTTGTCTGTCTCGCGGCGGTTTCGCGCGCGGCGGATATCCCCGCACTGCTTGCAGAACGGTTGAAATGCGTCGTGGCCGTGGAGTATGTCACCGAGACGGAGGCGGAGCGCCGTCAGACCGTGACGATGGGGACGGTGATCGATGCCAATGGCACGATTGTGCTTCCGTCCGGCGCGATCGATCCGCGGGCCGCGCTCTGGCAGCTGAAGGATTTTCGCGTGTACCTTCCGGGGGAGGGCGTGAGTTCGTCTGCAGAGTACCTTGGCAACGATGCGTACACCGGCTGGCATTTTGTGAGGGCCGAGGAAAAGATACGGTCGCGGCTGACGCCGGTCACGATGTTTGGGCCGAAGCCGGGCGCACGGCAGGTTGCGCTGTCGGACCTGGTGTGGGGCATCGGGCTTCGAAACAAGGATGAAGATTTCCTTCCGTACGTCATGCAGAGCCATGTTGCGATGATCACGTCGCTCCCGCAGCGGACCGGCATCGCACAGCAGGAAGTCGCCGCTCCGGGACTGCCGGCCTTCGACGCCGAGGGAAACCTCGTAGGCCTGGCCGTCAGCTCCTTCGGCCAGTCGTATCTCCAGTTTGGGCGCGGCGGCCGCGCGCAGCCGGTGACGCTCGTCAACATCGAGGAGAGCAGTGTGTTTCTGTTGAACGACGAAGTGCTGCCGAACCTCGGTCGAGTTCCCGCGTCGGTCTCCGGTCGTCCCATTGCCTGGCTTGGCGAATACGGTCTCGAGCCGATGGACCGCGACGTGGCGAAGTTCCTGAACCTGGGCTCGCAGTCAGGAGCGGTCGTCAGCGAGGTGCTCGAGGGCAGCCCCGCTGAAAAGGCCGGGCTTCGAGCGAGGGACATCATCCTGGCGATTGACGGAAAACCGGTGCCGCCGCTGAAGCCGAACTCCGTCGTTCCGACGTATATCGAACGCGAGGTTGAGCGGCGCCATCCAGGCGATCCCCTTGCATTGACCGTGCTGCGCGGCAGCGAACGCCTGGAGCTTCGCGCGGTTCTGGGCGACGAGCCCAAGCTCCTCCGCGAGGCTGAACGGCGTTATTTCGACCGGATCGGCGTCACGGTGCGCGAGTTTGTCTTTGGCGACGCCGTCGTGCGACGGATCAAGCAGGCGGACAACACCGGCGTCGTTGTGCACTATGTGAAAGCCGGCAGTCCTGCGGCGACGGCGGGACTCCGGGAGGACGACTGGGTCCGCGAGATCGACGGCACCGAGGTGAAGACATTCGCGGCGGCTGCGGAGAAACTTGCCGCCATCGAGGCCGATGAGGCGCGCGTCGAGGCCGTCATCCTGGTGAGCCGCGGCACGGAGACGGCGGTGCTGCGCGTGAAGATGAAGTGACCAGGTGCCGGCGCGACGGAGTGGCTCCGCTGGCGCGCCTTCCGCCGATCGCGCAAAAAAAAGCGCCGCATGGAGGCGGCGCTTTTGAAAGCTGTGACTTTGCCGCTGCTACCGAACGCGCTGGGCGGGACGGCGGTCCTGGGCGATGAGGACCACGATTCCGACGATCGGTGTAAGGAAGAAGGACACCCAGAAATTCCCCCAGAAGCCGAATTTTGTATTCTGCCCCATGTAAGCGACGAGCAGCGAAAGCAGCACGTACGCGAACATTGGAATGAAGAAGGGGAGGAGCATCGGGCCGGTCGCTGCGGATTATTTCTTGGCCGGCTTGGCGGCGTCCTGTTCCTTGATCGCGGTCTCGGCGACCTTTTTGCCCTCCTTGAACATGTCGGCATAGTACGCCTTCATCTTCTCGGGATTGAAGTCGAGGAGCGTGCCGCCCGCTTCAAAGTGGCTGATGAAAACCTTGCCGATGGCGTACGTCGTCGCACCGGCAACGGCCGGCATCGAGGCGACGCCCACCGCGGTGCCGAGCACCGGGATCGACTTCACCAGGCTGGAAACGATGGCCGCGCCCGCCGGAACGACGCCAACGGAGGCGATCAGCGGGGGGACGATATTCTTTACGCGATGCTCGCTGAAGCCGACTCCATACACCTCCGACATTTTCGCAACCAGGCGGATCTGGGCGGCGGTGATGCCTGCAATATCAAGCAGCGGGAACGGGATGAGACCGGCACCAGCCGACCAGAGAATGTGATCTTTGATCAGTTTCTCGGACTGCTGTTGTTTCGAGAGCGGGGCGACTTCGGGTTCGACGGCGGCGACCGCAGGTACGGGAGGGGTAGCAATGGCTTCCATGACTTCCGTAAACCCCTGATATAGCGGAAGTGCAAGACAAATGTCAGGAATGCCGACGTTCCAATTCCGCAGAGTCGCGGATCCTGCGCCCCGGTGAACGCCCTCGGGAATGCCCTCGTGTCTGAGGTGGGGGAAAGGGATGCCTCTTGACCCGGAGATTGCCCTAACTACTGTCACCGCGTTGTTAGCGTGAAAAACCGTAATTGGGTAAATTAATGTCCATCATCAACCGCTATTGGGATCGAGCGAGGGAGAATTGGCCGGACGTAAGCCGATCCTTGAAGCGGTTCCTACTGGTGTTCGGACTTCTCACGGTCTTTCTCGCCATCCTGTTTTATAATCGGATTTTTATCAGCATACAGTCGGGTCACAGCGGTGTGATGTGGCGCCGATTCCTGGGTGGCACGGACCTGAAGCATGTCTATGGCGAAGGTTTTCATATCATTCCGCCCTGGGATATATTGACGATCTATGACCGGCGGATCCAGCAGGTCCCTCACGACTTCGTGGCGTTGAGCAAGGACGGCCTGCCGATCCAGGTTGAGCTGTCGATCCGGTTCCGGCCCGTCGCCGCCGAGCTTCCGATGCTGCATCAGGATATCGGCGCGAACTACGTGGAGAAGGTGGTGAAGCCGGAGATTCAGTCGATGGTGCGTTTTGTCCTGGCTCAGTACACGCCGGAGCAAATCTACACCTCAGAGGGCTTCCTGCTGAACATCATCCAGCAAGGCGCGCTCGGTCAGATCCTGGAACGGCACATCCTTCTCGATGACCTGCTGATCAAGCGACTCTCGCTGCCAGAGTCGGTCCGCAATGCGATCGAGGGCAAACTCGTCCAGCAGCAGCTGCTCCAGGAGTACGTGTATCGGCTCGATCGCGAGGGCAAGGAGGCGGAGCGAAAGCGAATTGAAGCCGCGGGCATCCGCGACTTCGAGATCGAGGTGACGAAGGGCGGCGCGTTCGACAAGTACCTGCGTTACCAAGGCATCGGAGCAACGGTGCAGCTCGCGACATCGAACAACGCGAAGGTCGTTGTCGTCGGCGGCGGCAGCGATGGGCTCCCTCTCATCCTGAACATGCCCGACACGCCCGCATCGACGGAAACGGCGGCGAAGCCGGTTTCAAGCGCAACGGCGTCTCCCAACGCTTCGCCGGAAACGCCTGCCGCGTCCGTGGCGCCGAACCGCCCGGAGTTGCAGCCGCAGCCGGCGGGCGCACGGCCCGCCGATCACAAATAGCCACCGGCCTGAAACGCATGGGCCCGCGCATTTCCTCCCTGTTTTCCCGGCGTGCCGTGTGCATGGCACCGGCGTGGCTGCTGTTCATCGCGGCGGCGCTCCTCTTCTCCGGCTGCGGTCCGCGCACGGCGGTCTCCGAGATGGACAGCTCCCAAAAATGGAAGCTGGTCCGTTTCCCTGCGCCCCCGTATCCGGTCGACAAGGAGCTGCGAATCCTCGTGTGGCGGGAGTACCTTCCGACCGACATCATCCTTCACTTCCAAAACACGTACGGCGTGAAGGTCCGCGTCGAGTATTACAGCGAAAACGAGGAGATCCCCGGTCGGCTCAAGGCTCCGGGCGCGGACTACGACCTCGTCATGCCCGGAATGTACATGGTCGAGCAGCTGATCCGGGAAAAGCAGCTGCGCCCGCTGAACCGCGAGCACCTGCCGAACTTCCGCAATGTGGATCGCGCGCTGTTCAGCATGAGGCACGACTTCGGGCTGAAGTACTCGGTGCCGTTCTACATCTCGACCGCCGGGATTGCGTTCAACGTGAAGTACTCCTCGGGCCTGCCGCTGACATGGCCCGAGTTCTCCGATGAAACGAATCACCCGCTGGCGCGGGCCCGCATCGTCACACAGGACGAGATGCGCACGACGCTGGGGACCGCGCTGCTGATGCTTGGCTGCTCTCCAAATTCAAGGAATCCGGCTGAGATCGCCCGCGCGCGGGACCTGCTGCTTTCGGTGAAGTCCGAAATGGGGCTCAAGCTGGACGTCGATCACGTGTTCAAACTGCTGGCCGATGAGGATGTGATTGTCGGCATCGCGTGGGCTGGTGACGCGGCGCGCGCCCTTTCGATCAACCCCTACGTCCGGTTCATCGTGCCGCGCGGACCCTCGATCACGGAGATCGACTCCTTCTGCATTCCGATCACCGCCAAGCACCCGGATACCGCCGAGCTCTTTATCAACTTTCTCCTCACGCCGGAAATCTCCGCCGCGCTCACCAACTTCAGCTTCTACGCCAACACCTGCTCGCCGTCGCGCGCGTTCATCTCGCCGGAGATCATCAACGGACCAAGCTACATGGAGCCGCTCCACGACAGCGCGGTGTTCCTCGAGGATGTCGGGGAGGCGGCGCAGTACTACCGCGATGCCTGGAAGGTCGTGAAAGAAACGCCGAATCCGGAAATCCAGAAGGTTCCTCTGCCGTTTCCGCGCACGCAGACGACAGCGACGAGCGACCGCATGCCAAACACCCCCTGACGCCGTGAGCCCGCTGAACTTCCGCATCTTCATCCGGCGACTCTGCTGGGCCACTCTCGGCGTTTCCTCAGCACTTGTGACGGCAGCCGCGCACGGGGATACCCTGCGGCTTCAAAGCGGCGAGGTGCTCATCGGGACCATCGTTTCCCGAACGCCCACCGAGATCACCTTCGACTCGAAGGCGCTCGGCCGCATTTCCGTTCCAGCCGCCGGCGTGGAGATCGTCGGCAATGCGCCGGAATCCGCGGGCACCGCCGCTGCCCCCGCCGCAGCGCCGTCCTCCACACGTGGGACCGGGGCGGCGCCGGCGCCCGAGACGAAACCCTGGGTGCGTCGGATACTCCGGCTTCCTGACGCGTTCTCCGGCTCGATCGAGACCGGTGTCGACAGCCTCAATGCCGACGTGCGGATGCGCGATTACATCGTCGAGGCATCGTTCGGCTGGAAAGATGAGAAGAACGAAGTCCAGACGCACTCGGCGTATGAGAAGATGACGGTGGACGGCTTCAAGGTCACCGACACCCACGACGAGTCGCTCCGTTACATCCGGCGTCTGGGCGCGCGTTGGGTCTGGCTCAGCCAGGCGGACTGGCGGCACGACACCAACCAGGGGATCGCCCACCGACTCGACCTGATCGGCATTCCCGGCTTCTATCTCGTGAAGAACGACCGCCTCCGCCTGCTGGCGGGCATCGGTCCCAGCTACGAATGGCGCAAATGGGACCTGCCCGGGGCAACGGTCGCTCGGCGCTTCAACGCCGCGGGCTACGAGCTCTTCAACGTGACGCTCACACCGACGCTTTCGTTCCGGCAGACGTTTCTCGGATACGTCGATCCGAAGGAGACGGATGAAACCCGCTACGTGTTCGAGGCCGGGCTGATCCAGCGGCTGAGTGCCGGGCTGTCGCTGATCCTGACCTACAATCGTCGCTTCGAAAGCAATCCGCCGCCGCGAGCGGTGGAGAACCGGGAACGGGTGCTCACAAAGCTCGGATACGAGTTCTGATTCCGCGGGCGCCTGCCGCCCCATCCCTCTGATGCGCGATTTCTACAAGTTCATACGAAGCGAGTCCCAGGAGTTCCGCTGGCAACTCGTGTTCATGGCGGTCCTGGCCGGCCTCATCAACGGCTACGTCATCGCCGTCGCGATCGGCACCGCCAAGAAACTTCAGCCCGGTGTCATCAATTTCCAGGAGTTCCTGATGTTCGTGTTCTGCATGGTGACCTTCTGGTTCACCAAGGAACTGGTGCTGAATCGTACGACGTCGATCGTCGAGGGCATCGTGCGGGATGTCCGGGTGCGGATCATGCGGAAGATCCGCCGGACCCCGCTGCTGGTTTTCGAGAAGATGGATCGCGGCCGGATCTTTTCGACGCTGTCGAGCGACGCGATCAGCATCTCGGTGTCGGCTGTCGCCAGCAGCAATGCGATGTCGGCTGTGATCATGCTCGTGTTCGTGATCGCGTACATTGGCGTGCTCTCGCTTCCCGCGCTCGTGATCACCGCGGTGTTCATCCTTGGCGCCATTGTATTCTATCTTCGCAAGAGCAGGACGGTCGCGGCCGAGATGAGGGAGGCTGCGGTCCGGGAGAACGAGTTTTTCGACAACCTCAACGGGCTCCTGAACGGCTTCAAGGAGTTCAAACTCAACCGGGAGAAGGCGGACGACTTCTTTGGCGAGGAGCTGTTCAACCTGGTTTCGTCGACTGCCGCACTCCGGCTGAAGGCAGGCAAGGCCATGAACCAGGCGGTGCTGATCGGGCAGACCTTCCTGTTCGTCACCGTCGGCGGCGTGCTTTTCCTCCTGCCGAACCTCACTCCGGGCGACATCGGGAGTGTCGTGCCCGTAATCGCCGTCGTACTGTTTGCAGCTGGACCGATTGGCGACGTGGTGGTCGCCATCCCCGCTCTCGAGAAGGCCAAGGCCTCGATCGAGAACATCCGCCGGCTGGAGGCCGAGGTGGACTCGAAGCAGAGCGATGTCGAGGTGCTGGCGATGGAGGCTGACGTCCGGCCGGAATCGTTCTCGTCCCTCGCCTTGGAGAACGTGTCGTTCCAGTACCCGAAGAACGGCACACGGCCGTTCGCCCTCCAGCCGTTTTCATTCGAGCTGAAGCGTGGCGAGATCGTCTTCGTGGTCGGCGGCAACGGAAGCGGCAAATCGACGTTCCTCAAGCTCCTGACCGGGCTGTATTCGCCCGCGCAGGGCGGACGCTCGCTGAACGGGTCGCCGGTGACGGACGGCACGCTGGGTGTCTATCGAGACCTGTTCGGTCCGATCTTCTCGGACTTCTATCTTTCGCCGCGGCTGCTTGCCGCGCACAAGCACGACCCTGCCATCGTGGAGAAGCTGCTTCAGCGGATGGAGCTGACGGGGATCACGGACCTCAAGGACGGCCGGATCACGAACCTGAACCTTTCGACCGGACAGAAAAAGCGCCTCGCGCTGATCCTTGCGTGTCTGGACGACAAAGCGGTCTATGTCTTCGACGAGTGGGCCGCGGACCAGGATCCCGTGTTCCGCCGTTTCTTCTACGAGACCCTGCTCGGCGAGATGAAGGCGCAGGGAAAGGCCATCGTGGCCGCCACGCACGACGACCACTATTTCCACGTCGCGGATCGCGTGCTGAAGATGGAGTACGGACAGTTCGTCGCCGCCTGAGCTCGCGCGGCGCGGGCCGGAGCACGGATTTTCCCGGCCCTCGCGCCTGTTCACGCGGGTCCTGTCGCCCGAGCACCCCGCGCCAAGACAACGCTCAGAGGGCGTCGATGTAAACGAGCACGCCGGTCGCGTTGTCGACACCGCCGTTCGCCAGGGCGGTGGCGACGATTTCCTTCAGCGCGGGCTCCGGCTCCGGATGCCGGAAAATGATCGCGGCAAGTTCGCTGTCGGGGACGAGCCGCGTCACGCCATCGGTGCAGAATAGAAAGCGGTCCCCGACGGCCAGTGGCCTCGAAATCACATCGACCTGAACCCGCGACGGCTGGCCGATGCAGCGGGTCAACGCGTTCCTGTTTGCCTCGTGATAGCGAACCACCTCGCCGCGCGAGCGGCGGAGCCTCGCCTCGTTCTCGACGGAATGGTCCTCGGTGACGCGGAAGAACTCACCCTTGCGCGCGAGATAGCAGCGCGAATCGCCGACGTGCGCGATGTGGAACGCGGAGCCCCGAATGCAGCCGAAGGTGAGCGTCGTGCCGATTCCCATCGCAGGACTGAGCGTCATCCCGAGCTTGGCGACCGCCTTGTTCGCACGCTCGACGAGCCTGGCAAGATCGGGCTCCGCTCCGGGTGCGAGGGTCTCGACCCCCCCGGTGATCTCGCGGACCGCGAGCTCCGCGGCCTCGGCGCCTCCCGGAAGGCCTCCGACTCCGTCAGCGACGCCGAAGAGCATCGTGTCGCAGTCGCGCATGTACCGGTCCTCGTTTTCACGGCGGACCCGGCCGATGTCGGAGAGCGCTGCTGCGCGGACGGAGGGCATGTGTGGTGCGGGCAAGGTACGCGGCTCGCTGGTCATGCGAAAGGACGAAATACATCGTCCCGGGTCGCGCGGTTCATCGGCGTGAACGCCGGGTGCGGCAGCGAGTTGATGAAGAGCCGTCCGTACGTCTTCGCGAGCACCCGCGAATCCAGGATCGTGACGAGTCCGCGATCGGTTGCGCGCCGGATCAAGCGGCCGGCGCCCTGACGGAACTTCATCAGGGCATCGGGCAGCGTGAGCTCGTTGAACGGATTTCCGCCTTGGTCGCGGACGTGATCGCACCGCGCCTCGGTGATCGGGTGGGTGGGCGGATCGAAAGGCAGCCGGGTGATGATCACCTGCGCGAGCGCGTCACCCGGGACGTCGACGCCGGTCCAGAAACTGTCCGTGCCGAAAAGGACCGCGTTTCCGAGACTTCGCATCTGATGCGCCAGCTCGCTTCTCGAAAGCTCGGCGCCCTGGATCAGGAACGGCCGGCCCGCGTCCGCGTATTCGGGTTGCAGCGACGAGGCGACCGCGCGCATGTCGGTGTAGCTCGTGAACAGCACGAGCGAGCCGCCGGAGACGCGGTGCGTCGCGAAGCGGATGTAGTCGGTGAGCACGTCGACGGCGAGCTTGGCCTCCTGCGGGGACGGCAGTGGCACGTCGGATGCGACGTAGACACGCATGTTGCGTTCGAAGTCGAACGGGGACTTCACGACGACGGCGCGTGCGTCGTCTGCGCCGATCCGGGCGGCAAACGGCGCGATCTCGCCGCCCATGGCGAGGGTGGCGCTCGTGCAGACCACGCTGGTGCCGCAGCCAAAGAGGTGCTTTCGAAGCTCGGGAGCGACATCGATCGGTGCGCTGCGGAGGGTGACGATCGTCTGCTGCCTGCCGGAACGCTCGCCCCAGTACACGTGGGATCGTTCGGCTAGCGTGAGCCACTCGTTTGCCGCCGCCTGGATCCCCTTGACGCGCTGAGCCTGTTCCAGGAGTTCGTCGCGCTCGCGGCCCTCGTCGAGCTTGTCGGCGGTCTTCTTCAGGAGACGGGCCAGCGCGCCCAGCGGCCCGTCGAGCACGGGCTCGACCAGATCTTCATCCCGCAGGCGGACGATTGCGCGCTGGGCGAGCAGCGTGTTCGCAACGCTCGTGAAGAACTGTTGCGACGCTTCGAGTGAATCCGCGACGAGCTTCTGGGCCTCGGTGTTGTTGCCCTTCCGCAGGATGCCGCGGCCGTTCCTCGGGTTGAACAGGATCTTGAGCGCGCGGTCGACGCCGTAGCTCGAAAGCGAAAGGCCGAAGTGATTCGTCGCCACCTCGGGCACGGTGTGGGCCTCGTCGAGCACAAGGAAGTCGTCGGGAAACAGCACGCCGCGGGCGTCCTTCTCCGCGCCATGCGCCTGCGCGCCGCCGGCGTTGATGAGTGCGAAGAGCAGGGCGTGATTGACGATGATGAGGTTGGCGGAGCGGATCCGGGCCTTGGCGCGCTGGTAGAAGCACTTGTTGCAGTCGCAATGCTTGCGCGAGCAAGAGGAGGAGTCGGCGTTGACCGTGTCCCAGACCTCCGGATGCGGCGGCGGTCTCAACTCGTGCCGGAGCCCCGTGTCGGACTTCTCCGCCCATGCGGCGATGCGTTTCAGTTCATCGTATTCGGCGTCGGCCAGGAGCGTGCCTCGGTCTGCCAGCGCATTTGCGAGGCGCGTGGTGCAGAGGTAGTTCGATTTGCCAACCAGGACGGCGGACTTGAAGTCGGCATACTTTTCCAGCTCGGGCGCGGACTTGAACAGCCGGCGGCACTTGGGCAGGTCGCTGGACTCCAGCTGTTCCTGCAGCGAGATGGTGTGGGTGGAGACGATGCACTGTCGCGATTGGTCGACCGCGTGGATGATGCCGGGGACGAGATAGGCGAGGGACTTGCCGACACCGGTGCCGGCCTCGAAAAGCAGCGGGGTGTCGTCGCGCAGTGCGGCGGCGACGGTGCGCGCCATCTCGTCCTGCTGGGGGCGGTGTTCCAGCGAGAGGGCGCGCTGAAGCACTCCTTCCTCGGCGAAGATCCTCGCGGCAAGGGCAGGCGCGTGGCTGACTGGCGGAGGCGCCGAGCCCGTGTCATCGCGGAGACCGATCATGCGAACCGAAACAGGTGATGGGGAATCGCGGGCGTTTCAACACAAGAGGTTCGGCTGGGCGAGAACCTCCGCGAGC
>JAJYAR010000027.1 GCA_021779435.1 bacterium | reverse complement strand
TAGCGAGTGATTACTTCGAGCAGAGCTACGAGTACGCCGTCACCCTGATCAGGAAGGGCAAGGCCTACGTCTGCGACCTCTCGCCCGAGGAGACCGACGCCTACCGCGGGGCGCCCGACAAACCGGGCAAGGACAGCCCCTGGCGGAACCGCTCGATCGAGGAGAACCTCGACCTGTTCGCCCGCATGAGGGCCGGCGAGTTTCCCAACGGCGCCCGCACGCTTCGCGCGAAGATCGACATGGCGTCGCCGAACATCTGGCTGCGCGATCCCCTGCTCTACCGCATCCGCCACGTCCCGCATCATCACGCCGGCGACAAGTGGTGCGTGTATCCGCTCTACGATTTCGCCCACTGCCTCAGCGACTACCTCGAGGGCGTCACCCACTCCATCTGCACGCTCGAGTTCGAGGTGCATCGCCCGCTGTACGACTGGATCGTCGAGAGCCTCGAGCTCGCGCGTCCGCTGCCGCGGCAGTACGAATTCGCGAAGTTCATCCCGAGCTACATGGTCGTCAGCAAGCGGCGGCTCATCGCGCTGGTGCAGGACGGGTGCGTCACCGGGTGGGACGACCCCCGCATGCCCACGATCTCCGGATTCCGCCGCCGCGGCGTTCCCGCCCGCGCGATCCGCACGTTCGTCCAGGGCCTGGGCGTCACCAAGTACGAGAGCCTGACCGATATCGCCGTTCTCGAGCACGCGATCCGCGACGAGCTGAACGGGTTGTCTCAGCGCCGGCTCGCGGTGCTGCGTCCCGTCAAGATCGTCCTCACCAACATTCCCGCCGGCGAGACGATCGCCTGCAACGCCACCAACGATCCGCAGAACGAGGCTCCGACGACACGCAAGGTGAACCTCACGCGCGAGGTGTTCATCGAGAGCGACGACTTTGCCGAGGTGCCGCCACCGA
The DNA here is from genome assembly GCA_021779435.1 of bacterium. The sequence goes on along the minus strand of JAJYAR010000027.1, from coordinate 12,823 downwards.
AGTATTTCCGACTGAAGCCGGGCGGTGAGGTGCGGTTGAAATACGCGTGCATCATCAAGTGCGACGAGGTCGTCAAGGACGCGTCGGGCAACGTGTCCGAGCTGCGCTGCACCGCCGACCTCACGACGCGCTCCGGCCAGCCGAACTCCGACCGCAAGGTGAAGGGCACGATCCACTGGGTCAGCGCCAACGAGTGCATCGATGCGGAGGTGCGTCTGTATGACCGGCTCTTCACGGTCCCCGAGCCGGCGGCCAGCGATGATTTCAAGAAGTTCGTCAATCCGAACTCCCTCGAGGTCGTCACGGCAAAGCTCGAACCTTCACTGGCGAACGCAAACGTCGACGACCGCTACCAGTTCGAGCGGCTCGGCTACTTCACGCTCGATACCGAGGACAGCGCTCCCGGAAAGCTCGTGTTCAATCGCACGATCACGCTCAAGGACACCTGGGCGAAGCCGGGGAAATAGGACGTTCTCCCGGTTCGGGGTTGGTTGTGGGCGGGGTGCCCCCACCCCGCAGCCAGCGCGGCGGCCGGAAGCGTGTCGGGGAGCGAAAACCTGGAGTTGAAGCGCGCCAGAATCGGCTCTGAGTTACCGCGCATGAACGACCCGCTCCCACCGCTGAACGCCACAGAGGTTCGAGTGCTCGGCTCCCTGATCGAGAAACAGATCAGTACGCCGGACTACTACCCGCTCACGCTCAACGCGCTGACCAATGCATGCAATCAGCTCAGCAACCGCGAGCCGGTCGTGTCGTACGATGAACAGTCCATCGTCCAGGCGATCGACGGGCTGCGCGAGAAGCGGCTCGCCACGTTGTTTCGCGGCGCGGAGAGCCGGGTCTCGAAATACCGGCACTCGCTCGGTGACGTGCTCCCGCTGACTCCGGCGGAGATCGCCGTGCTCTGCGTGCTGATGCTTCGCGGACCCCAGACGCTGGGAGAGCTTCGCACCCGCACCGAGCGTCTCTTCACGTTCGACGATCTCGCGGAAGTGGAAGCCGCGCTGACGGCACTCGCCACGCATGAGCCGCCGCTTGTCGCCAAGCTGCCACGGCAGCCCGGCGCCAAGGAATCCCGTTTTGCGCACCTCCTGTCGGGCCCCGTGGACGCAGCGTCCATTGCACCGCCTCCCGTCTCTGCCTCGACCGCACCGGCCGCCCCCGCGGCTTCCGGCCTCGCGGCTCCCGGCCCCGATCGCCTCACCCAATTTGAGCAGGAACTTGCCGCTCTCCGACTCGAACTCGAGGAGGTAAAACGCCAGCTCACCGAGTTTCGGAAGCAGTTCGAGTGAGCGATCCGCGCGATTCCGAAGCAAGGCAGTGACAGAGAGGTCCGACACAGAGTTCGCAGAGAGAACCTCAACCGGTAGTAGCCCAATCTCAAGGTTTGCACTGTTTTGTCCGGGTGAGGGGTTGTCGCGCCAGACTCCGGCTTGGCTCGGGTTGGGCCTCTGCGGCAAAATCCGCATCCGGGTATTATATGACACTCTCCGGGTGATGGCAGGACAGGTCTGCATTCGCTAAAGAGACGGCTCGCGTGTGCATACGTGAATCTATGTTGGCCGTGTAAAAACGAGTATCAGGGCCGGCGCGATCCCAACATAGTCGCGAGCCTTACGCCCAAGCTCCTTGGCGGGAATCGGTAAAGTCCCGATTTCAAGAATTCAGGCGATGCAATAGATTCGTTCGATGGTCGACTTGAACATCGCACCGCCGGCATGCCCGGATTGCGCCGTTGCGCGCCATGGCGAGGCGCTATCAGAGACCTCATAGCCATCGCGGAAAAGCGTCGCCCCCAAAAACAACCCGCCCCCACCCCGTAGCCGAGCTGGACCCACACTCCCATGCTGCCCCGTATCCACGTATCCAAGAGCAAACTCGCACTGATTGGCGCCTCTTGCTGGGGCCTCGTGCTGATCTCGTGCGTTGTCACCAACCGTACCGTCGTCGCTCCCCCACAGATCGCCGGCGCACAGGTTGTCGGTGCGCAGGAATGCGCCCAGTGCCATGCGGAAGTCACCCGCGGTTTTGCCGGCGCCACCCACGCGAAGCTGATGGCGAAGGGCGAGAATGCGAAGGGAATGGGCTGCGAGGGTTGTCACGGCCCCGGCAGTCTGCACGTGAAGGCCGGCGGTGGCGCGGGTACGATCATCAATCCCGGCAGGAATCCGCAGGCCTGCTTCCAGTGCCACCTCGACATGCGCGGCCAGTTCTCGCTGCCGAACCACCACCCGGTGCTCAGCGGCAAGATGTCCTGCACCGACTGTCACGATCCGCACCGCGGCTCCGCACTCCCCGAGGGTGGCTCACGCCTCGTCCGGATGAACGAGTCCTGCCTCAAGTGCCACATGCAACAGGCGGGTCCGTTCGTGTTCGAACACGAGGCGCTGCGCGACGGCTGCCTCTCCTGCCACAACCCGCACGGCTCCGTGAACAACAAGCTGCTGCGTGTGCGCAACCAGAACCTCTGCCTGCAATGCCACTTCCAGCAGCAGACCACCGCCGGCCAGCTGCTCATCGGCGGACGTGATCACGCTGCCTTCGTGCAGCGCGGCACCTGCTGGAGCGCCGGCTGCCACGAGGCGGTTCATGGCTCGCACGTCAACCGTTCCCTGCGCTTCTAGCGCGAAACCCGTCGTGCAATGAACACTGCAATCCTTTTCCCCAATCTCCGCTCGACCCTGCGCCTCGGCCACACGATCGCCGCGGTCGCCGTCCTCGCCTCCACCGGTCCCTCCGCCGTCCGCGCAGCCGACTCCCCGGCCGCCGGCACCGCACCGGCGGCACCGCAACTCGAGAACTCGGTGACGTTCGCCGCGGGCGGCACGCTCCTCCAGGGGGATCGCTCGTCGTTCCAGCGACTCCGCGAGGAGAAGAAGGACGGCTGGGCCGGTCTCGAGGACTTCCACATCACGCGCACGCTGCCGAACAACATCAGTCTGATCGCGGACGGTCACGCGCTCCTTGGAAACCGCGATTATCTCCTGAACCTCAGGCTCGCGCGCGAGGACGCCTGGTACCTGAACCTCGGAGCGAAGGAATACCGCGTCTGGTTCGACGGCAGCGGCGGATATTTCCCGCCGACAGACCTGTTCATCGGGCCTTTCGGAGGAGACTTTCACATCGACCGCGGCGACTTCTTCATCGAACTCGGCACGCGTCGCGCAGAGGGGATCAACGCGATGTTGCGCTACGATTACACGCTGCGCCGCGGGATGAAGGACTCCACCGAATGGGGCGACACCAACCTCACCGGCACCTTGGGGACACGCGCGATCGTTCCCACCTTCCTGACCATCCGGGAGCATCGCCACATCGTGACCGCGAAGGTCTTCCAGGATACCGAGCAGACCAGCTGGCAGGTCGACGGCAGGTATGAGAAGCAGGTGCAGGACAACTCACGGAACATCCGCCGGCAGCCCGCGAGCGCCATCGAGCGCTTTGCGACGCAAAAGGAAGGATCGGACGTCGACCTTTATCTGGCGCACGGAGCCGTCGAGACGAAGATCGGGCCGACGCTGACCCTTGGCGCCGGGGCCGCGCATTACGACATCGACAATGTGATCACCGGCAGCCGGATCTACGGCGGAGACTATGACCCCGTGTTCAGCGCCACGGCCGCGCGCCGTCAGTTCCGCGATGAAGGCTTCATCGACCTCACCGGATCGACACATATGAAGCAGACTCTCGCGAACGTGAACCTGATGTACACGCCGACCGAGACCTGGACCATCGTGCCTGAACTCCGGGCGCAGAAGAGCACGTGGGGAGGGTCGGACAGTTTTGAGGAGACCGCGGTCGGTTCGCCGCCTGCGCTGACCACCGCTGTCGAGGAAATCGATGCTCACAGCGACAAGAACTACCGGGACCTGACCGAAGTCATCGAGGCCCGTTACACCGGGCTGAAGAACATCGCGCTGAACGGCTCGGTGGAGGCGACGCAGAGCTACGGCTCGTTGACCGAGGATCTGATCGCCGTGGAAACAGGGGTGGACTCTCCGTTCCGCACGACGGATTTCCGCAGGGACGAGCAGAAGTACCAGGTGAGCGCCCACGTGTACCCACGGGCGGGCCTGAACTTCACGGCACAGTACTACTGGAAAGCCCGGCAGAACTCGTTCAGCAACACGCGGACCTCCAGCGCCCCGGCGGGAGCGGACCGCTATCCCGCGTTCATCACGCACCAGGACCTGGAGATCAATGACGCGAACTTCCGCGTATCGTGGCTGCCGCTTGCCCAGGTGCGCACCACCACGCGTTACGATTACCAGGAATCCAAGCTCCGCACCCAGGAGATCGGACTCCCCTTCATCCAGACCGGGAAGGTGAAGACACACATGCTGAGCGAGAGCGTCACCTACAGCCCGCTCACCCGGCTGTACGTCCAGTTGAATGCCACGCTGACTTTCGACCAGACCACGACGCCCGCGGTCAACCTCACCGGCGCTGCCTTCGGCATCGTCCGCAACAGCGACAACAACTACTTCAACGGTGACGTCACCGCGGGCTACGCACTCGACGATCAGACGGACGTGACGGTGTCCTACTTCTATTACCGTGCGAACAACTACATCGACAACTCGGCGTACTCGCAGCCCTATGGCGCCGACGCGCGGACGCATTTGGTGACGGCCACGTGGGCCCGTCGGATCAACGCGAACCTCAGCTACACCTTGCGGTACGCCTGGGGCCAATACCGCGATTTCGAGTCAGGCGGTCACAACAACTTCCGCTCGCACAGCCTGTACGCCGCAATGCAGCAACGGTTCTAGCAATTGCGGATTTCGGAGTGCGGATTGCGGAGTGCGGAGTGACCGGCCCCCGGAGTGCGACCTCGATTTGAAAGGCACGGCCGCACCGCCGGGCCGGCCGTTCGATCCGATTTCGACACTGTAGGCGGGGTGCCCTCACCCCGCGCGTTGGCTGACGCGTGCAGACTGCAGAATGCAGCCGTTAGCAATAGATGACTCTCTGACTTGGCGGGCGCAGCGAAAGGCCCGCGCGTTCGCCTGTCGGCACACGGCGGCGGCGCGCCGGGCCAATGCGTTCCAGCCACCTTGTGACGGGCGAGCCGGCCGATCTCGACCGGCCCGGACTCAGTCGATCGTGTACGGCTCCTGCGGCTCGTCCGATTCGGCGGGCGACGTCAGGGCAACGAGGCTCTTCAGCGAGGTGAAGTGCTGACTGAGGTCGAAATCGCCGCCGAGGCCGCCGATCAGCTTGTCGAAGAGATCTCGCTTCGACGCCTTCAAGGCCTCGATGCGCTCCTCGATCGTGCCGGCGGTGACCATGCGATAAACGAACACGGTGTTCGTCTGGCCGATACGGTGGACGCGATCAACCGCCTGCGCCTCGACCGCCGGATTCCACCACGGATCGAGGAGGAACACGTAATCGGCGGCGTGCAGGGTGATGCCGGTGCCGGCCGCCTTGAGCGAAACGAGCATCGCGGCGGCGCCGCTGGCGTTCTGGAAAGACTGCACCGGCTTTTGACGGTCGAGCGTCATCCCTGTCAGCTCGAACCTCGGCAGCTCCGGGAAATTCCTGGCGAGCGCGTCGCGGACGCGATCCAGCAGCATCACGAACTGCGAGAAGATGACGACCTTGTGGCCGCTGCCCACGATTTCAGTGAGCTTCTCGACCAGCAGGTTGATCTTGCCTGAATCGCTCAGCGGCGCCTTCAGCCACGGCAGCATGTCAGGATCGCAGCACGTCTGCCGAAGCCGGGTCAGCAGCGCGAGGAAGCCGAACGATTTCTCGCGCATCGCGGCGCCGACGTCGTCGCCCAGCCGCTCGAGTCCCTCGCTGCAGATGCGGGCGTACTCGGCGCGCTGCACGTCGGTCAGCGGGCAGATGAGTTCCATCTCGACCTTCTGCGGCAGTTCCTGCGCGACCTCGTTCTTGGTGCGCCGCAGGATGAACGGCGCGAGCTGCGCGCGAAGGCGATGGAGCGTCTCCTCACGGTTCGCGTTGAGCGCGGCTTCGAACGAGCTGCGGGAGCCCAGCAGGCCCGGGAGAAGGAAACGGAAGATGCTCCAGAGATCGAGCTGCCGGTTTTCGAGAGGCGTGCCGGTCAGGACGATCCGGTGCTTCGCCCGGATGGCGAAACACGTCTGCGTGATCTTCGCATCGGGGTTCTTGATGAACTGCCCCTCGTCGAGAACGGCGTAACCGAATTCGGCCTTGTCGAGGAGTGAGCGGTGCTTCCGCAGCTGCGTGTAGCTGGAAAGCCAGAGCACCGGGTCGCGCCGTGTCGTGAAATCGTTGCCCGTCTTGAGCACGTCGACGCCGAGTTGCGGGAAGAACTTCGCGATTTCCTCGCGCCACACCGGCACAACGCTGGCCGGGCAGACGATCAGGCACGGACGATCCGCCACGGGCCGCGCCGCCAGGAGCGACAGGACCTGGATCGTTTTTCCAAGACCCATTTCGTCGGCAAGAAGGCCGTGACAGCCGACGTCGGAGAGGTGATGGAGCCACTCGACGCCACGACGCTGGTAAGGCCGGAGCAGTTCGGGCAGCTGCGGCGTGGCGACGGACGGGGATAGCACGCTCTGGCGCCACGCCTCCATCTCCGGTGCCAACGTGAGCTTCATCCGGGCGTCGTTGAACAACGAGAAGATCAGGTACGGCTCCACGGGACCGCCCTCGGCCGCGATCGGGCCCTGGGTCTCCGAGACGTTCTTCTGCCAGGAACTGAAGCTTTCCCACTTCTCGGGTGCCAGCGCCACGATGCCGAGACTCGGAAGGATGACAGGCTGGCCGCCGCGCTTGAGCAGGGCCGACACCTCGGAATCGGTGAGCATCCGCTCCCCTGCCCTGAAAATCCACCTGAGGTTCAGCGCAGCGCCCGCACGTCCGCCCGAGCCGGCGGCAGCCCGCTCGGCAACCGCCTCGATCTCGACGGTGCGGGTCCCCTTCAGGAGGTTGGCCGATTTGTCATCAAGATCGACCGCGAAGAGCTTCCTCCACGCAGGCAGGACCGTTTTGAGGAAATTGGGTATCTCGACCAGCGACTCCATCACGTAGGTGCCGGTGTCCTGCTGGTATTGGAAGTGTGCCTTGCGGGCATACGCGGCGAGCCCGATCAGTTTGGCGCGTTCGCCGGAGGAAACGTGTCCATTGCCGTTCGCGTGGACATCCGGCCCGAGCGCCGGGTGCTTCGTCTTCCCGTCGGCCTCCATCCACAACGCCTGGAAGGTCAGCCCGGCCGACTTCGTCTTGAAGGCGAGCAGGAGGGTCCTCATCACGCCATTCGCCGCCGTTCCGGGAGTCGCTGGCGGCATCGAGACTTCATGGCCGTTGCCCGCACCCGCCGGGACCGGCGCGGTGGCGACGGCAACACCGTTGCCCACACCTGGCTTGGGCGCGGAAACCGCAGCGGGTCCGCTCCGCGGCTCCGTGACGACTGCCGGCGCGGTACGCCCGCCCGCGGCCGCCTTGGGGGCGGCCGTGATCGGCATCTGCATGATCTCCGACGGCAAAGGGGAAATCTCGTCCGCCACCAGCTCCTCGATCTCGTGCAGCCCGGCGACGGCCAGAGCCCGGGCAAGCTGCTCGTCGGCGGTGGACGACCGGACGTGCAGCCGGGGTCCCTGCCATTCGATGACCGCGTACTCGTCGCGCTTGTCTATGCGGCGGTGGACGATGGCGTCCTTGTCCGTCAATTCCAGCTCCCGCACCTGTCCGTCCCTGTAGATCTGGCGGCCGGTCTCGAGCTGCTGTTCGGAAAACGCAGCGGACCAGTCATTCTCCAGTTTGCTGAACCAGAATTCGAGGGATTGGGGAGTGTAGACGCGCTTGGGTCCGTGCGACTGCATCACGATGAAAGGTGCGACCGTAGAAACCGAACTTCCCGGTGCAATCCCTAACTTCTGTAAAAACCCATCGACTCGAAAGGCCTTGGGAGTGCCGCATTTTCGCGAAACAGGACCGGACCGCCGGGCTTTGGATGAATGAAATGCTGGATACGGTCCGGGGCGTCTCCGCCCGGTTACGCGTGCTTTGCCGCTGCCGCGGGCGCGGGGGCGTGCGCGAGCTCCGACCTGATCACACGCCAGGTGCGGTCCGCAGCCCCGGCATTCTGCCGGTGCCAGGCGGCTGCCGCGGTCGCAAGGGCGTCGCGTTGCGACTTGTCGTGCGAGAGCTTGGCCATCTGGACAGCCAGCTCTCTCGGGTCCGCAACGCGGCGTGCCGCACCGCGCGCCACCAATTCCTCCGAAATGAGCCGGAAATTGCTCATGCCAGGCCCGAACAGGATCGGCTTCTCGAGTGCCGCCGCCTCCACCGGGGTCTGTCCCTCCGTGTGCGGCGGCAGGCTCTTGCCCACAAACACGATGTCGGCGATCTGCGCGAGCCTCCGAAGCTCGCCTGTCGTGTCGGCAACGGCGACGTCCACTTCGCCCGCAGCGGGACCATGCGAACGGAAATGGAACCGCAGGCCTCCGCGCTTCAGGAGACGCTCGATCTCGAGCCGGCGCTCCGCGTGCCGCGGCACGATGAGAAGGGAGCACCGCAGCCCGATATCCTGCACGGAGCGGAGCGCGTCGAGAAGCGCCTCCTCCTCACCCGGCCAGGTCGAGGACCCGAGCAGCACCAGCCCCGGCCCGAACCCGAGTTCACGCCGAAGCTGCTCGAGTTCCGCCGGAGAGAGGCGCGGAATCGTGAGATCGAGCTTCAGGTTGCCGGTCGTCGTAAGTTTGTCGGCCGGAACTCCAAGCTGCCTGAACAGCTCCTCGTCGCGCGCCGAACACGGCAGCAGCCGGGTCATGCCCCGGAACATCAGGTGCGCGACGGACGGGAAACGCTTCAGGGAACTGAAGCTGCGGTCGGAAATCCGGGCGTTGATGCAGACGATGGGCACGTGGCGCTTGTTGGCCTGGCGGATGTGCTCGGGCCAGCGCTCGCCTTCCGTGATGATCACAAGATCGGGTCTGATCCGGTTCCATGCCCGGTTCGAAAACGGCCACCAGTCGATCGGAAAATAACCAATCCCGATGGAAAGTCCGCGGTAACGGTCGTTTGCCACCCGATACCCCGTGCTGGTGGTGGTGGTCAGGTACACCTCGATCCCCTCGAGCTGGAACTTGCTGAGCAGCGGGCCTATCGCGAGCATCTCACCGACGCTGACCGCCTGAAGCCACACGCGGCGGGCGCCCGGCTTCTTTCTCGCGAGCCTGGGATGACTTCCGAAACGCTGGCCAAAGTTCTCACCGTAACCGCCCCGGCGCCGCATTCTCGAAATGTAGCGCGGCGAAAGGGCAAGCAGGACGGGAACGAACAGTAGCCTGTAAATCCAAAGCATGGAATGTACTTTCTTTGCGTACTGCGGTCGCCTGAAGCAATCCTGCAAAATAGTGGACTCAGGCCCGGTTTCACCGGCCGCAGTTTCCAAATCGGAAGAATTGTGCCTTTATTGAGCGCAAGTATGCGACGCCTTCTTTTGCTCCTGCCGCTGTTTGCGTTTGTTGCGAACATCCACGGCGCGATTCCGTTTGCGCAGGCCGAGAGCGACCTTACCGCGGATCCGACCGCGCGCTTTGGGACGCTTTCGAACGGGTTCCGATACGTCATTCGACCCAATCACGAGCCCAAGAACCGGGCCTCGCTGCGGCTGGTGGTCAGGGCCGGCTCGCTGAACGAGAAGCCCGACCAGCGCGGCCTCGCGCACTTTCTGGAACACATGGCGTTCAACGGCAGCGAACACTACGCGCCGGGCACCCTCGTCGAGTTCTTCCAGCGCATGGGCATGAACTTCGGCGGCGACACCAACGCCAGCACCGACTTCGATCGCACGCTCTACCTGCTGGAGCTGCCAGACACCAAGGAGGCCACGCTTGCCGAGGGCCTGCGCGTCTTCGGCGACTACGCGGGCACGCTCCTGCTGAGAACCGAGGACATCAACAAGGAGCGCGGCATCATCCTCAGCGAAGAGCGCACCCGCGACTCCGTTGCCTTCCGGACCTTCGTCGCACAGCTCGGATTCAACCTCCGCGGATCCCTGTTTCCGGAGCGCATACCGATCGGCCTCGACGAGGTGATTGAAAAGGCCCAGCGCGACCGATTCCTCGACTTCTACAACACGTGGTACCGCCCCGAACTCATGTCGGTCGTCGTCGTGGGCGACGTCGACGCGGACGCCGTCGAGAAACAGATCGAGGCCGCCTTTTCAGCCCTGAAACCGAGGGCGGAGTCCCGCCCGGCCCCCGATCTCGGCCGCCTCGACCAGGCATCGGCGGAGGGCGTGCGTGTGTTTCACCACGCCGAGGCGGAGGCGCCGGACACCTCCGTTTCGATCAACACGATCCAGCCGTATCACAAGGAGCCCGACACCGCCGCGAACCGGCTGAAGTACCTTCCCCGCTCGCTCGCGAACGCCATCATCAACCGGCGGCTTTCCGAACTCGCGAAACAGGAGAATGCCCCGTTCACCGACGGACGAATCTGGGCCGGCGAGTCGTATGACTTCTTCCGCCAGACATCGATCAGCCTGACCTGTCGCGCCGACCAATGGAGCGCCGCGCTCGGCGTCGCCGACCAGGAGCTCCGGCGCGCTCTCGAGCACGGATTCCAGCCCGCCGAGCTTCGGGAGGTCGTCGCCACGTTCCGCAACAGCCTTGAGCAGGCCGTGAAGACCGAGCCCACGCGCCGTTCCGAAGCGCTCGCCGCCGAAATCGCCGACACACTCGTCGAGGATACCGTGTTCACGACGCCGGCCGACGATCTTTCGCTGTTCGGCCCCGCGCTCGACCACGTGACTGTCGACCAGTGTCTCGAGGCTTTGCGCGAGGCCTGGAAACCGTCCGGCCGGCTCGTGCAGGTCACAGGCAACGCCAAGATCCCCGGCACCGCGGACGAGACGATCCGCAAGGCCTACGATGAGGCCCACGCAGTCCCGGTGTCCGCGCCCACGAAGATCAATGACGCGAAGTGGGGCTACACCCAGTTCGGGCAGCCGGGGCAGGTCACGAAACGCGAACACGTCGACGATCTCGACGTCACGCTGGCGACCTTCGCGAACGGCGTCCGGCTCAACCTCAAGAAGACCGACTTCGAGGCCAACCGCATCCGCGTCAACGTGCGGGTCGGCAACGGCCTCCTGACCGAGCCACGTGACAAGCCCGGCCTCGGTTCGTACACGACACAGACTTTCGTGGATGGCGGGCTCGGCAAGCACAGCGCCGACGACCTGCGCCGCATCCTTGCCGGCCACACGGTGGGAGCCGGCTTCTCCGTGTCATCGGATGCCTTCGTCGAAGGCGGTTCGACAAACCGCGAGGACCTTCTGCTGCAGCTGCAACTCATGACCGCGCGGCTGACCGACCCGGGATACCGCCCCGAGGCCGCGCGGCAGGCACGGAAGGCCATCCAGGAACTGTACCTAAGCCTCGCGCACACGCCGAGCGGGCCCTTCACGCTCGACGTGGCACGGCTGCTCGCCAGCGGCGACCCGCGTTTCGGGCTTCCTCCCGAGGAGGAGCTGCTCGAGCGCAACCTCGACGAGGTCAGGGCCTGGGTGTCGCCCGAACTCGCACACGGGTACATCGAGGTCGCGATCGTCGGGGACATTGACATCGAGGGGACCATCGACGCGGTCGCGCGCACGCTCGGCGCGCTTCCGCAGCGCGAGCCGAGGCAACCCCTCGAGGAACTGCGCAAGGTGAAGTTCCCCTCGACCCCGTTCTCCCGCAGCTTCGCCATTCCCACCGAGATCCCGAAAGGAGTGATCGCGATCTATTGGCCGACGACTGACGGCATGGAGATCCATCGCACCCGCCGGCTGTCCCTCCTCGGTCTCGTGCTTTCAGACCGGTTGCGCGTCAAGGTTCGCGAGGAACTCGGCGACGCCTACAGCCCCGGAGCGGGAAACAACGCGAGCGACACCTATCCGGACTACGGCTACATGATCGCCAACGTCACGATCGACCCGCCGCGGGCGCAGTTCATTGCCGACGCCGTCACGGCGACCGCCGCCGAAATGGCCGCGAAGGGGGTGACCGACGACGAACTCGCCCGTGCCAAACAGCCGGTGCTGACGCAGCTCAAGGAATCGGCGCGCACGAATCAGTATTGGATCGGCTCGGTGCTCTCGCGGGCCCAGGAACGCCCCGAGCACCTCGATTGGTGCCGGACGCGGTACGCCGATATCGAGGCGATCACCACGACGGACCTGAACGCGCTCGCAAAACAGTACCTCGCCCCGGAGCGTGCGAGCCGCGTGATCGTCGTCCCAAATCGCGAGCTGGAAACAGCCGCGCCGAAACCGGCACAGCCATCGGGACCGCCGCCGCAGGGAGGGTGAGGCGGCGTGCGCGCCTTTGATGACGCACTAGCCGGGGGTCCGCTGCCCTCGGGGCCTTGTTTTGCTCTCCGTCGAGCCACAAGCCCCGGCCTCTGCGGAGGCCGGCTACACCGAACCGCCTGTCTTGTTGTAGCCGGGGTCCGCTGACCCCGGTGGCATTTCTGTGTATTCCGCGTATTCCGTGGGCAACTCCCTGGCGCTCTCGATTCTTTGCCGGTTTTACAGAAAATACCCATTTCTCGTTACATGGGTGCGGGGCCTCGACGTGCAACCTATCCGCTGTACAAGCGTCGGAGCATCCGATGGCGCACAAATCACCAACCCTGTTCATCGCAGCCCTGTGTGCCGCGGCGCTTTGCCAGCAGCTGACCGCAGCCGAAGGTTCCGCTGCGGCGCCCCCCGCAAAGCCGGCCGCGCCTGCAAAACCCGCCGAAAGCCGGGACCGGTGGGTGTTCTCGCTTCTTCCGAAGTCCTTCCAGACTAATCCGCGCATCGACATCACGGTGATCACCGAGGTCAGCG
>JAJYAR010000415.1 GCA_021779435.1 bacterium | reverse complement strand
TTTCTTTGCCGAGGGCGGCGTGGAGATCGACGGGAAGCGGCGAGTCGACGGGGATGCCGGCGAGCATGAAAGTTCCGGCGGGTTTGGTGACGGCGAAGCCGGCGTCGATGGTGGAGCGGTCGGCGGCGGCATCGATGACGAGGTCCATGCCGCGGCCGTTCGTGAGATCCAGGGCGGCGGCACGGAAGCGCGAGAAGTCGCAAACTTCCGCGGCGCCCATGCGGCGGGCGAGTTCAAGGCGGTGAGGGAGGCGGTCGGTCGAAAGGACGCGGGCGCCGGCGTGGTGGGCGACGGCGGCGGAGAGCATGCCGATGGGTCCGGCGACGATGACGGCCACGTGGTCGAAGGGGCGTATCGTGACGAGTTCGAGCATGTGGAGGATGACGGCGAGAGGCTCGATGAGGGCGGCGTGTTTGAAGGGGAGCGATGCCGGGAATTTTTTGGCGTTGACGGCGGGGATGACGGCGTATTCGCGGAACAGGCCAAAGGTTTGGGGCGAGCCCATGTAAGAGGTGTTGAGGCAGTGGATGTGCTGGCCGGCGAGGCAGTATTCGCAGTGGCCGCAGGTGATTTGGGGTTCGATAGCGACGGGGTCGCCGGGAGCGAAGCGCGTGACGCCGGGCCCGATGGCCGCGACAGTGCCCGCGGGTTCGTGGCCGAGGACCATGGGATATTGGGCGGGAACGCCGCGGATGCTGCCTTCGCGGTACCAGTGGAGGTCGCTGCCGCAGATGCCGACGGCGCGGAGACGGACGAGGATCTCGTTGGGGCCGGGGTCGGTTGGAGCGGGGATGTCGGTGACGACGATGCGGCGCGGGGCCGCGAGTTGGGCGCAGAGCATGGAGAAACGAACCATTATGGCGTGAAGGGCGGGTCGCGTGGCGCCAGAGCGGAGCGGGCGTTATTCGGCGCGCATGGCGTTCAGCACGTCGATGCGGGCGGCGCGGGCTGCCGGGATGGCGGAGGCGGTGACGGCGGCAAGGAGGAGGACGAGCGCTGAGCCTGCAATGGGGAGCGCGCTGGGCATTTTAAGATCGCCGAGGAATACTCCGGCCACCCGCGCCAGTCCGTAGCCGCAGGCAAGTCCGGCGGCGAGCCCGCCGATAGCCATGGCTGCGCCTTCCGCGATGACACGAAGCAGCAGATGGCGGGGCTGGGCGCCGACGGCGAGACGGATGCCGAACTCGCGCGTGCGGCCGGCGACGGAGAAAGCAAGGACGCCGGCGACTCCGACGACTGCGATGAGCAGAGCGACGCCGCCGAAGACGCCGAACACGGCGACATTCAGCCGGTCCGGTGAGAGCACCTCGGCGCGGACGTCGGCGAGGGTGGCCGCGTGTTCGACGGGCTGGTCGGCGGACATGCCGCGGAGGATGCGTGTGACCGGCGTTACCAGAGCGTAAGGATCCGAGCGCGTGTGAACGAACAGACGTCCACCGCCGATGACGGCCTCCTGCTTGAACGGACGGTAGATGGTCAGGGTGGGGGCGGGGACGATGTGTACGTCGTCGATGTCCGGCGCGACGCCGACGATGCGGAGCGGCGCGGAGCTGATCATGGGGACGGCTTTGAAAATCGGGTCGGTCCACATGACCTCATGCTGCAGCGGATCGCGGTTGGCGAATATGCGTTGGGCGAGGCTTTGGCTGATCACCGCGACCGGGCCGCTGTTGTCGCTGTCGGTATCGGTGAAATCGCGGCCTTCGAGGATGGGGAGGCCGAGCGTGGCGAAGAATCCGGGTGAGACGATGCGGAGGCGCGCGCGGGGCTGTTCCTCGGAACGCGCGGGTACGTAGCCGTCGATGGAGAACTGGAAGTCGTAGGCCGCCTGATCGCGCCAGGGCGTAACCATGCCGATGGCTACGTTCTGGACGCCGGGCAGTTCGCGGACCCGGCGCGCGGCTTCGCTGTAAAAGCCGACGGCCTGGCCGGGAGTTCTTCCCAGGTGCATGACGGGTACGTCGAGCGACAGCACGTTGCGGGTGTCGAAGCCCGCTTGGGCGGCTTCGAGCGAAAGCAGGGTCTTGACGGCGCCGCCGGCAACGGCGACGAGCACGAACGAGGCGGCGATCTGAATGACGGCGAAGACTCTCAGCTTGCGCCGGGCGCCTCCGGTGACGCGGGCGCTTCCGGAGGCCAGGTTGAATCCCTGAGGGCCTCCGGAGGTAGGCAGGCGGGGAATGAAGGCGAGCAGAACCGAGGCGGCGATGGCGAGTCCGGCGCCGATCCACAGCATGCTCGAATCGAGGCTGAGGTCGAGGGCGCGGATGGAATAGCGGGACATGTAACGGGCGAGGACGGCGACCAGCGGGCCGGCGATGAGGAGGCCGAGCGCGGCCCCGGCGAGGCAGAGCAGCAGGCTTTCGGCCAACAGGGTCCGGCGGAGAGCGGCTGTACCGGCGCCGAGGGCGGCGCGGATGCCAAGTTCGTTCTCGCGGCGGATGGAGCGCGCCAGAAAGAGGTTGGCGGCGTTGGAGCAGGCGATGATGAAGACGAAAATGGACGCGGCCATGAGTACCAGCAGGATGGTGCGGGCGCCGGAAGTGAGTTCGTCGCGCAGCGGAACCGCGCTGATTTGGAAATGGGCCTTGGGCGAATAGTCTTCGGGATGATCGTGCTTAATAGCGCCGTAGACGGAGTTCAACTCGGCGCGCGCTTGCTTGAGATCGGCGCCGGGCGCCAGGCGGCCGAAGAGTTCGGTCATACGGTGGATCCGGCTGGTGACCATGGTGGCCGAAAGATGATGGGCGCTGGTGACGACGTTGGCGATGATTTCGGTGTCCTGGGGGTAGGGAACGCAGGGTTCGAGCACGCCGACGATGGTGGCGCGGCGGGAATCGAACGAATCCAGGCGGACGGTTTTGCCGATGACGGTGGGGTCGCTTTTCAGGGTCGTGGTCCAGAAACGGTAGGTGAGTACGACGGCGCCGGCGGCGTTCGGGCCGTCGTCGGCGGCATCGAGCAGGCGGCCGAGCACCGGATGGAGACCCATCACCTGAAAGTAGGAACCGTTGACGACGCCAGCGGTTACTTCGCGGGGCTGCCCGAGGCCGACGATGGTGAACCCGACGGTGGAGAACTCGCCGAGCGGAGCGAGAGTTTTCAAACGGGCGCGCAGGTCGGCGACTTCGGGCACGGAGAAGGCGGAGTTCGTGTCGCCGGCGCCGGGAGCGCTCTGGCGGATGTAGATGAGGCGGCTTTCGTCGCGGTTGACCAGCGGGCGGAGGAGGACGCCGGGCACCAGGCTGAAGATGGCGGCATTGGCGCCGATTCCG
>JAJYAR010000414.1 GCA_021779435.1 bacterium | reverse complement strand
AGTAGGGCGGCCAGGGATTTCGGGCTGCCGCCCTCGGAGGCAGTGTCGGGGAGGCTGGTCATGGAAGAAAGGGGACGCAGGATCGGAGGGGAGGCGAACGGAGGCATCATATTCCAGGCGGGGTTCAGGCGCCACGGGCCAGCGCGGCCAGCTTGGCGAAACTTTCGCCCCAGCCTTCGTGGAACCCCATCTGTTCATGCGCCGCCCGATCCTCGGCCGACTTGTGGCGCGCACAGGCTGCGAGTAGCATGCGACCGCCAGGCAGGGGGACGAAGTCGATCACCGCAGTCATAAAGTGCCCCGGCGCCGGCTTCCAGCTGGGCTCGTACGCGTCGGTGAACACGATGCGCCGGTTTGCGACGACCTCCAGGAAGACACCCCGGGTCGGAATCTCCGTGCCGTCGGGCGTCCGCATCACCGTTTGAAACGCCCCTCCCGCGCGCAGATCCATCGCAACCACCCGGGTCGTCATGCCGTGCGGTCCCCACCAGTCGGGAAGTCGCGTCGTCCAGAGCTCGAACACCCGCTCCGGCGGGGCGTCGATCTCGACGGCGAGGCGTAGGTCGAAATCGGATTCTGACTCATGGCTGCGATCTGGGGATGTCTGGCTCATGGTGTGTGGTTTCATCAGTACGACGAGTGGCGGGGACGGTTGCGGACATCGCCTGGCGTTTTTTTAGGGTGCTGTGCGGATCGGTTGCGAATCGGCGGGTCCGGGTTATCGGTGCGGTACCGGTCTTTTGTCCCTCGGCGATGCACGCGATGTCCGTTTTCCCCGGTCTCGATCGTCGTCAATCCGGGGGCCGCTTCCGCGCCCACCCTCATCCACCATGGACACCTCCCCGTCACCAAAATCGCAGTACCTCCTGTTCTTCCGCAACAGTGGCCCCGAAAACTACCAGGGCCTGTCCCCGGAGCAACGCCAGCGGCTCGTAGAACGCTGGAACGCCTGGTTTGAGGGACTGGTGGCCCAGGGCAAAGCCTCGGAGGGGCAGCCGCTCGAGACCGAAACCCGCGTTGTGTCCGGGCCCGGCGGCCGCCGAATCGTGGACGGACCCTTTCCCGAGGCCAAGGAGGCGATCGGTGGCTACGTTCGGCTGGAGGTCGCGGGCCTGGACGAGGCCACCGAGATCGCACGCCGACATCCGGGGCTGGAACACGGCCTTGTGATCGAGATCCGCGAGTTGACTCCGCATTGCCACCTGGGCGTCAGAACCCGGCCGGCGGCGGGCGCCTGACGCGATGGAAGGGACCGGTCCCAGTCCGGAGCCGGCGGCTCGGGAGCCGGCCGCACTCGTCGAACACTTCTTCCGGCACGAGACCGGCCGGCTTCACGGCGCGCTCGTGCGGCTCATGGGCGTGCAGAATCTCGCGCTCGCCGAGGACGTCGCCCAGGAGGCGATGCTCCGCGCCCTGCGCGCCTGGGCGATGGGCGGCGTGCCGGCGAACCCATCCGGATGGATCACCCGGGTGGCGATGAATCTCGCCCGCGACACGATGCGCCACCGGCGGATGGCGTTCGGCAAGGAGCCGGCGCTGATCACCCATTTTGAACAGCACCTGGCCACGCCGGCCGTCGCCTGGGAGGGAGCCCGGGAGTTTCGCGACGACACGCTCCGACTGATGTTTGTCTGCTGCCACCCGTCCGTGGCGCGCGATGCGCAGGTCGTGCTCGCGCTCAAGATCCTGTGCGGATTCAGCACGGGCGAGATCGCCCGCGCGTTCCTGGCCAGCGAGGCGGCGATTGAGAAGCAACTTGCGCGGACGAAGCAGCGCATCGCCGAATCGGGAATCGGTTTCGAGCTCCCTGAGGGCGAAGACCTGGCGCCCCGCCTCGATGGCGTGCTCGCCACGCTGTACCTGCTGTTCAACGAGGGCCACACGGCGTCGAGCGGAGACCGCCTCCTGCGCGAGGATCTCTGCGGCGAGGCGATGCGCCTGGCGGACCTGCTGGTCGCGCACCCGGCCGGCAGGTCGCCACGAAGCCACGCGCTGCTCGCCCTCCTGTGCCTCACCGCTGCGCGTTTTCCGGCCCGCGTTGATGAACGCGGCGGCTTGACCACGCTCGCGGACCAGGATCGCTCGAAGTGGGATCGCGCGCTGATTGAGCGCGGACTCGTGCATCTCGCAGAGGCGGCCGCGGGCAGCGATTTGAGCGAATACCACCTCGAGGCGGGCATCGCCGCGTGTCACGCGCTGGCCGCCGATTACGCGTCGACTGACTGGGCGCAGATCCTGCAGTTGTACGATGAATTGATCCGCCTGAAACCGTCGCCCGTCGTGGGATTGAATCGCGTGGTCGCGCTGGCCCGGGCCCGCGGAGCGCAGACCGGACTCGAGGCGCTTGAAGACCTGCAGGGCAGGGAACGACTCGACGACAGTCACCTTTACCACGCCGTCCGGGGGCAGCTGCTCCTCGAGGCCGGGCGCCCGGCGGAGTCCGCCGAAAGTTTTCGACTCGCCCACCGACTTGCCCGGGTTGACCCAGAGCGTGAACACCTCGCGCGCCGCCTTGAGACGGCCTCCCTGGCCGGCGAGTCCGCGGAACCGCTGGTGCCGGAGCTCAGTCCTGGTCGGAGGTCGTCCCGTCGAGCGTGACGGCCACAAGCCGGAGCATCTCTTCGGTGGTGAAGGGCTTTTCGAGGATGGCGCGGGCCCCGAGCGAACGGGCCATCTTCAGGTAGAATCCGGCGTGAACCTCGCCGCCGCCCGACATCGCGATGACCGGCAGTTCCGGGTGCGATTTGCGCGCCAGTTGGATCAGTTCGATGCCGTCCTTTCCGGGCATCAGCAGATCGGTGAGCATGAGGTGGACTGGCTCCCGGGCCAGGTTCGCCGCGGCGTCCTCGCCGCCCGTCGATTTCAGAACCCGGTAGCCCGCGTCGGCAAGCTGGTCGGCGAGGAGACTGCAGAGCGCTTTCTCGTCTTCGACCAACAGGATGGTTTTTTCGGGCATCCGACCACGCAACGCGGCTGTCGCAGGGAAATCAATACGCGACTTCGGCGACGGGTCGATTTTCCCCGCGCAAGGCGGAATCGTGATTCGGCGTTCAAGAAGGCGGCGTCGATTGCGGCGGCCGGATATGCGGGGCCGCGTCGGCTGCGCTGTCGCACCCAGCAGCCTCGAGCCTTGTGCTCCACGTTTCGGCGAGCGTAAGCACCGCCGTCACGTCGAGGCCGAGGTGCGGCGAGGGATATCGCGACAGGTTTCCCTGCACCAGGCGCAGCAGCGCCAGCGCGCCGCGCGGACGCCGCTTGCCGATCAGGACGAACGCACCCGCG
>JAJYAR010000413.1 GCA_021779435.1 bacterium | reverse complement strand
GTTCATCCGGAGTCTCCGTCTGCGTCGGCAGCAGGTTGCGCGTGACGGCGCGGACCAGCGAGCGGCTGTTTCCGCCGTCGCTCGACGGCGCGAGGTAATACGCGACCATCTGGACATCGGCGAACGGCGTCCAGCCGTCCACCCTGCCGGTCGAGGTGTAAAGATCCGGAGAGACGCGGTCACCGGCGGTCTCCTGCACGAGCGAGCTGAAATTCGCCGACTGAAGCTGACCTGACAGGACGCCTCCCGGCACCAGGATGCCGGAGAGATCGCGACGAACGATCGCCAGCGTGCGCTCGACCATCCGGTTCTCGTCGAGGCTGTCATGGGTGCCGTTGTACAACCGGAGGGCGGAGAAGAAAGTCGTGTGGATGACGAGCAGCACCGTCGCCCCGACCGCCGTCGCGATCAGCAGCTCGAGCAGCGTGAAGCCGCGCGTCGAACCGGGGGAGTTGTGCCGCGTCCAGATCATCAGAGCGTGGTGCTTGTGCCGGTGCCCGAACCGGCGGTCGTGTCGACGAGCGTGCTTGCGCTCACCTCGTACGTGCTGCCCTGGACGATGAATTGGACGTGGACGGTGAGTTCGGTCAGTGCGTCGACCGACCAGTTTGCGGATTCCATGGTCCAGGGATAGGTCGTGCCACCCTCGGTGATGCTTCCGCTGGCGCTGGTCTGCTGGGTGTCGCCGGTCACCACCGTCTCGTTCAGCACCCGCTCCGCGATGCGGATCGCGATCGCCTTGCGCTCGCCGAGCATTCCCGCCCGGCTGGCGACGCTCATCCCGTGCATCGCGACCGGAATCACGATGGCCATGAACAGCAACGCCGCCAGCACCTCGGCCAGCGTGTATCCGCACCGGTTGCGCGGGCGGGCGTCAGGGCGCTGTGTAGGGACGAATTTCATAGCCCATGCGGTTGGTCATCAGCGTCACCTGCAGCGCGGCCTCGGTCCCCTGCCTGATCACGACGCGCGCAACGCTGCCGTCGTCGATGTCGCCGTCCGGCAGGAAGCGGATTGCGGAGAGCCCCTCGGCGAGGCCGAGTTTCTCGTCGCCGAGTTCCGACTGCGCAGCCGGTTCGCCCTGCGGCACCTCGAGCGAAAGCGTCGGTTCCGCCTGATAGGTCACAGCGCGGTCATCCGTCTCCGTGTAGCCCGCCTGCAGCGAGAGACCGTACGTGGCCTTCGTTGTATCGATCCAGAGGACAACCGGGACGCCTTCCGCGGCGGCCCGGCTCTGTCCGTAGTGCGTGAGGGAGAGCAGGCGCTGCGCCTCGAGGCTGAGGGCGCGTCCGCGGAAGAAGTCGGTCATCCGCGGAGCGACGAACGAAGCCGCGATTGCGAGCAGCGCCATGACGAAGATCAGCTCGATCAGCGTGAACCCGCGCGCCGGTCTGCGCAGGAGATCAGTTTGTGGAGATCGTCGCATTGACGATGTCGTCCGCCGTGTTCAGCTGGCCGTCGGGGCCGGCGGAGCGGAGGTCATAGCCGCTGGCGTTCACGCGGCCGGGGAACTCGTAAAGATACGGGTGCTGCCACGGATCGAGCGGGATGTCGCTCTTCAGGTAGGGCCCGCGCCAGCCTGTCACGTCGGACGGCTGCACGACGAGCTGGTTCAGGCCGTCGGTGCCGCGCGGATAGGTGCCGGTATCGACCTCGAAGGCATCGAGCGCGGTGCCGAAGGTGGCGATCTGCGTCTGGGCCGCGGTGACGCGAGCCTGCTCGGTGCGGCCCGTGAACTTCGGAAGGACAAGGGCCGCGAGAATGCCGAGGATCACGAGAACGAGGAGCAGTTCGACGAGCGTGAAGCCTTGGCGCGACGACATACGACGGTGGGCGTTTCTGGGCGATTTCATAGGAAACTCATTTGATATGGTCTTGGAGCGAGAAGATGGGGATCACCATGCCGATGAAGATGGTGCCAACGAGCGCCGCGATCAGGAACAGCATCAGCGGCTCGGCGAGGGCGACGGTGGTCTTGAGCTGGCGGTCGAGGTCGCTCTCGGTGACGTTGGCGATGCGGAGCAGCTCCTGGTCGAGCTTGCCGCTTTCCTCGGCGACGGAGACCATCTCGACCACGGCGGCCGGGAACAGGGACTTGTTCTCCGCGAGGCTGGCTCCGAGCGGCCGGCCCTCCTTCACGTGATCGATCGAGCTGGCAACGGCATCGACGAGGATCTGGTTGCCGATCGAGCGACGCGCGACGTTCAGCGCGTTGATCAGCGGCACGCCGGCCCCGAGCAGGGTCCCGAGCATGCGACAGAAGCGGGCCATCGCGTACTGCGCGATGAGCGGGCCGACCTTGGGAAGACGAAGCAGGAATCCCTCCCAGGCGCGGCGGCCTTTTTCGGAGTGGAACCACGTCCGCAGCGAAAGTGCGGCGACGATTGCGGCGGCGCCGAGGAACAAGCCGTAGCTGCGGACGACCTCGCTGACGCCGACGATCATCTGCGTGATCAACGGCAGTTCCGCGTTGAAACCCTGGAAAATGACCTGGAAGCGCGGAATGAAGAAAACGAGCAGAAAGATCAGCACACCGAGCGCGAGCACCAGCAGGATCGCCGGGTACATCAGCGCGGTGAGGATCTTGCCCTTCAGCTCCTTCTCGCGCGCCTGGAAATCCGCGATCTGCGCGAGGACGAGATCGAGGAAGCCGCCGGTTTCGCCCGCCTCGACCATCGCGACGTACACGCGAGGGAAGGTTTCAGGCGAACGCGCCATCGCGTCGGAAAGGGACATTCCGTCAATGACGAGATCGTGGATCTCCTTCCATTTCGCCTGGGCGGCGGGTTCTGACGACTCGCGATGAAGAATCTGGAGCGCCCGGCTGAACGGAACACCGGCCGCGAGGAGGCTCGAGAGCAACCGCGTGAAGTTCTCCAGCATCCGCGGCGTGATCTTGTTGCCACCGCCGAAGGAGAGCTTCAGGCCCGCGGGCGCCGCTCCGTTGGCCGGGGCGGCTGCCGCGTTTCCACCGGCCTTGCCGCCCGCTCGCGGATGTGCGCCGGTCCTGCCCCCGGAGCCATTCGCCTTCCCGCCGCCATTCGCGAGGTCGACCAGTTTGACCGGCTTCAGGCCGCGGCTCTCCACCTGGCGCATCGCTTCGCCGCGATTGCCGGCATCGAGCTGGCCTTCGACGAGCACGCCATCCGGCTGAAGCGCACGAAATGAGAATTGGGGCATGGTAGCAGGACCGTCAGACCGTCACCCGGGCGGGCCGCGTGACAGCAGGCGTGGCGGTCGGCTGTTCCGGCTGAGCCGGGGCGGCCGCCGCGGACGAGAGCGG
>JAJYAR010000412.1 GCA_021779435.1 bacterium | reverse complement strand
GCTTAGTCATGGCTCAAGACTCGATCGGAAGTCCCGCCCCCAGCCACGCCCGCCAACCACCTTCGAGCGACAGCGCGTTCGTGTAGCCCATCTTCTGCAGCGCCTCGGCGACCAGCACGCTGCGATATCCTCCGCCGCAGTACAGCACCAGCGTCGCGTCCTTATCCGGAACTTTCCCTTCAATGTCGCGCTCGATGATTCCCTTGCCGAGATGAATCGCGCCGCTCGCCCGTCCGTCGTTCCACTCGTGGTCCTCGCGCACGTCGATCAGCACATGCGGCTCGCCCCGCGCCGCAAGTTCCCGGTAAGCGTCCAGTTCGATCTGTTTTGTGCGTGTGCGCGCTTCCTCTACCAGCGCAACGAACGCGGGATTGTGATGTTTCGGAGCAGGCGGTGCGATCGGCATCGCCTGATTTTCCCACACCCCGCCGCGCGTCAGGCCTTGCCCGCGGCCGCTTGCCCGCGCCGCTCGATTCCCGCTCCCGCCCCGCGCAGTTTCTCCTCGATCCGCTCATACCCGCGGTCGATGTGATACACGCGGTCCACCACCGTCTCGCCCTGCGCCACCAGCCCGGCCAGCACCAGCGAAGCGCTCGCCCGCAGGTCGCTCGCAATCACCTGCGCCCCTGTCAGCGCCGGAACGCCGGCCACAATCGCCTGCCGCCCCTCGATCCGGATGGTCGCGCCCATCCGCATCAGCTCCAGCGCGTGCATGAACCGGTTCTCGAAAATCGTCTCCGTGATGAAGGAAATGCCATTCGCCGCCGTCATCATCGCCATATACTGCGCCTGCAAATCCGTGGCAAAACCCGGATACTCTTCCGTCGTGATATCGGCCGCTTCCAGCCGCCGCGCCGCCCGCACCCGCAGCGCGTTCGGCCCTTCTTCCACGATCTCCGCGCCCCCCTGGCGCATCCGCGCCACCAGCGCGTGCAGATGCGCCGGCTCGCAGTTCATGATCCGCAGGTCGCCCCGCGTCATCGCTCCCGCGATCAAAAACGTCCCCGCCTCGATCCGGTCCGGAATGATCGCGTGCCGCGCCCCGTGCAGCTTCGCGACCCCTTTCACCGTAATCGTCGACGTCCCCGCGCCCTCGATCTTCGCGCCCATCTTGGTCAGCAGCGCGGCGAGATCGCTCACCTCCGGCTCCCGCGCCGCATTCTCGATCACGGTCTCCCCATCGGCCAGCACCGCCGCCATCAGCACGTCCTCGGTGCCCGTCACCGTGATCCGGTCGAAATGCACCAGCGATCCGCGCAGCCCGCCCGGCGCCTCCGCCTGAATGTAGCCGTGCGCCTGCGAAATCCGCGCCCCCAGTTGCTCCAGCGCCGAAACGTGCAAGTTGATCGGCCGCGCCCCAATCGCGCAACCGCCCGGCATCGACACGCGCGCCCGCCCCGTACGCCCAACGAGCGGACCCAGCACCAGGCTCGACGCCCGCATCGTCTTCACCAGGTCGTACGGCGCTTCGGGCTCATTCAGTTTCCCGGCCTCGATGGTCACCGTCCCGCCGTCGACCGCAACGCCGGCCCCGATGTGCTTCAGCAGCGACTCCATCGTCCCGATGTCGCGCACCGCCGGAATCCTCTCGAGCACCACCGGTTCGGCAGTCAGCAGAGCCGCCGCCAGCGCCGGCAGCGCCGAGTTCTTCGCCCCGCTGACCGCCACTTCGCCCGCAAGCGGCCGTCCGCCCTGAATCAAAAATGTGTCCATGCCTGGTTACTTGCTTTACTCTAGCGTGAGCGCCCGCGAAACGCTTCCTCCGGCGCGCACCAGCAGCATCTCGGCCGCCGCCCGTTCCACCTTGCGCCGCCCCATCACAATCGCCGTCTTCACCAAGCCCCCCGCCATCTTGAGCAGCTTCGCGGCTTCCTCCGGACTCACCTCCGCCGCCTGGCTCACAATCCGCCGCGCCCGCGCCAGCAGCTTCTCGTTCTTCGGCTGCACGTTCACCATCAGGTTCCCGTACACGCACCCAATGCGGATCATCGACGCCGTCGTTAGCATGTTCAGCACCAGCTTCGTCGCCGTGCCCGCCTTCATTCGCGTCGAGCCCGCTATGATTTCCGGCCCGGGCAGGGGAGTGATCGCGATCTCCGCTTCCCGCGAAAGCTCCGAATCCGGCGTGCAGCTCACCCCGATCGTCGCCGCCCCCAGCCGCCGCGCCGCCCGGATCGCGCCCAGCACATACGGCGTCCGCCCGCTCGCCGCGATCCCGCACAGCACGTCCTTCGGCCCAAAGCCCCGGAACAGCAGGTCGTGTTCGCCCAGCGCCGGGTCGTCCTCGCTCGCCTCCGTCGCACGCGACAGCGCCCGATCGCCCCCGGCGATGATTCCTTGCACCAGTTCGGGAGAAACGTTGAACGTCGGCGGACACTCGGAGGCGTCGAGCACTCCGAGCCTTCCGCTCGTGCCCGCGCCGATATAAAACAGGTGACCGCCCGCCTGAAACGACGCCACAATCCGGTCTACCGCCTTGGCGATGTCCGGAAGCACGGCGCGCACGGACGCGGCAATACCCGCGTCCTGCTCGTTCATGATGGTGAGGATTTCCAGCGTCGGCTTGCTGTCGATGGCAAGGGAAGCCGGATTCACCTGCTCGGTGAGCAGCTCGTCAAGCGACGACACGGCTCCGATGCGGTTCATCCGGTTAAGGAAGCTTTCCGCTGCTTACGCGCTGAAGGAACTGCCGCAGCCGCAGGTGCTCTTCACGTTCGGGTTGTTGAACTTGAAGCCCGAACCTTCCAGCGTCTCCACGTAGTCCACTTCGGCGCCGTCCAGATACAGCATGCTGGCCTGGTCGACGAACACCTTCAGTTCGCCGAACTTATACGTCTTGTCCAGCAGTCCTGGGCTGTTCTCGAAAGCCATCGAATAGCTGAACCCCGAGCACCCCCCGCCGACCACCGCAATGCGCAGCCCGTTCGGCTTCGGGTTCTGGGTGTCAAGAATCTCGTTTACCTTTTCAACGGCCCGCTCGGTCAGTTGCACCATAAGAATCTGATTTGCTCTCCCGGAGGATTGGATTCTTTTCTATTATCCCGCGATGCAACGGAAACTTGCAACGGGATCGGAGCGCCCGCTGCTGCGCTCCTGGCCGCCGCTCACAAGCCGCCCTGAGCCACGGCGCGGGTATCCGGATTGGCGTCCCAACGGCACTCCTGGGCCATCCACTCGGGAAAGCGCTTCATCTCGACCAAAAGTCTCACAACATGCGTCCGGCACAGAGAACAAGGCCCCTTGTCATAAAGCATCCGCAGCGCCCGCTCTCCCGCCGCTCCCGGA
>JAJYAR010000411.1 GCA_021779435.1 bacterium | reverse complement strand
GCAGTTCGAGAAGTTTCTCCGGCCGAACGTTTCCTGATGACAGGCGACGGTCCCGCCAGGCGGCGCAAATGACCTCTCAGCCCTAGGTTGCGCGCTTGCGGCGCAATGTTGCGAGCAAGCTCGCAACCTACATGTGGTCGGAAAACCCGCTTGTGATTCCGGGCTGTTCGTATGAATTCCCGGAGCCACTTCCATGGACACCACCCGCAAACCTTCCTGGCTTCGTGCCAAGCTGCCCAGCGGCCCAGGCTATTCGGCCACGCGTCAGATGGTGGACGACAGCAAGCTGCATACGGTGTGTCAAAGCGCTCAGTGTCCAAACCTGGGCGAATGCTGGTCGCGCGGCACGGCGACGGTGATGATCCTGGGAAACATCTGCACCCGCTCCTGCAACTTCTGCGCGATCGCCACGGGCCGCCCCACCGAACTCGATCTTGGCGAACCGGCCCGCGTCGCCGAGGCCGTCGCCAAGATGAATCTGCGGCACTGCGTCATCACCAGCGTCGCGCGCGATGAGCTTGCCGACGGCGGCGCCAGCGTCTGGGCCGCCACGATCCGCGCGATCCGGCACCGCAATCCCAACACCGCGATCGAGGTGCTGACTCCCGATTTCAAGGGCAACATGGCCCACGTCGATCTCGTGCTCGACGCAAAGCCTGACATCTTCAACCACAACCTCGAGACGGTGGAACGGCTTCAGAAGCCCGTGCGCGTGCAGGCACGTTACGAGCGTTCGCGGTCCGTTGTCCGGCACGCCAAGAGCCGCGGCTTCACGACGAAGACCGGCATCATGCTCGGGCTCGGCGAACTGCCGGAGGAAGTCGAACAGACGCTGCGCGACATCGCGTCCGACAAGACCGATATCCTCACGATCGGCCAGTATCTCCAGCCGACGCCGAAGCATCTCCCGATCGCTCGCTGGGCTCCTCCGGAGGAATTCGAACACTGGAAGAAGGTCGGGCTTTCACTCGGCATCGGCGTCATCGAAAGCGGTGCGCTCGTTCGCTCCAGCTACCACGCCGACGAGCAGTCGGTGAAGTACACCGGAGCCGACCACCTGAACACGAAGAACGCGCTCGCGTCCTGACGGCGGCCGCTTCCGCGACCGCCTAATGCTGAATGCAGAATGAGGAACAAGGTGCTCGTACACCGGGCACGCCCATCATTCTCCATTCTGCATTCTCAATTCTTCATTAGCGGCGAAGCCGCGTAAACGCCACCCCAGGACACCGCAGAGGCCGAAGCCGAAGGTGATCAGAGTCCCGTGGATCAGCCGTATCTGCGCCAGGCCGAGTTCCGGCATCAACGGGACAAACGCGCGGATCGCGTACACGGCCGCGGGAATGACTGCGAAGGCGAGCGCGGTGCCGGCGGTCCCAATCAGCAGACGAACCGCAGGCCGGGCATCCCGGGTGTCCAAGGCCCAACGCACGTGCAGGATTGCGATCATTCCGGCGCTCATTGCGAGGCCGATGCCGGCGGCGGCTTCGAGCGCGGGAGTCCAACCGGGTGCCGCCACGAAGGCGCCGAGCGCCAGCGCGGGGATTGTCAGCACCGAGCCGATCATCCCACGTGTGCCGAACCGCGATTCCGGCACCTGACGCAGCAACGTGCCGCTCAGGACCGGCAGCAGCAGGCCGATCACGTACAGATACACCGAACCGAATTCGACGAGTTCCCGGTTCATGCCAACCGGGCGGTCCCACAGTCTTTCGATCACCACCCACAGCCCGCCCAACGCGAGATAGATGAGACCGATGTCGCCCGCCAGCCTGTCGGGCGGACGCGACCAGCCATCGCGCCGCACCCTGCCTACACCATAGACGGCCAGGAGAATCGTGAACGCGAACCAGCCCAGCGAAACGGCCGCCGCGAGCGGTCCGGTCTTCAGCACGAGGCTGGCATTGAGCAACAGCGCGGCCGGTAGCTGAGCCCGACGGGCAAGATCAAGGAGGCGCCCCGTCTTGCTGCCTGCATCGCGACGTTCGGCGATGAGATCCAGCACGAGCGGCATGAGGACGAACGCGGCAAACAGCAGCAGCGCGTGGCTCCAGCCGGCGCGCGTGGGATACGCACCCAGAAGCACAACATACGCGACCCACCAGATCGCACCGACCCATGTCTTTGTCGCGGTTTTCATTCAGTTGGACCGGTCAGCTTGAACGGCCAACGCGGAGCGAGAAAGCCCGAATATCAGCCCCGTGCAATTGCCGGGCGCCTTCCGTCGGCGGCGGCGCAACGGTCCCCATTTTGATCGTCTTGGCCGGCCGCACCCGGTTACACAGGGAGCATGAAGACACGCCGGGACATCGTTGAAAACTGGCTTCCAAGGTACACCGGAACAGCGCTCAAGGACTTCGGCGAATACATCCTGCTCACGAATTTCGACTACTACGTCGAACTGTTCGCACGGTGGCACAAGGTGCCGGTCGTCGGTCTCGAGAAGCCCATGACCAACGCCACGGCCGGCGACATCACGATCATCAACTTCGGGATGGGCAGCGCCACGGCTGCCACGGTGATGGATCTGCTGAGCGCAATCCATCCCAAGGCCGTCCTCTTCCTGGGGAAATGCGGGGGACTCAAGCACCGCGCATCCGTCGGCGACCTGATCCTTCCGATCGCGGCGATTCGCGGCGAGGGAACCAGCAACGACTACTTTCCCCCCGAGGTTCCCGCGCTTCCGGCGTTCGCCCTCCAAAAGGCGATCTCAACCACGATCCGTGATCACGCCCGGGATTACTGGACCGGGACCGTGTACACGACGAACCGTCGGGTCTGGGAGCACGATGAGGAGTTCAAGCAGTACCTGACGAAGATCCGCGCGCTCTGCATCGATATGGAGACCGCGACGATTTTCATGACCGGTTTCTACAACGAAATCCCGACAGGCGCGCTCCTGCTGGTGTCCGACCAGCCGATGACGCCCGAAGGCGTGAAGACCGCCGAGAGCGACGCCCAGGTGAACGAAAAGTACGTCGAAGACCACCTGCAGATCGGCATCGATTCGCTGAAGCAGCTCATCAACAAGGGACTCACCGTTAAGCATCTGAAGTTCTGATACGCGGAGCAGGACGGAACGGAATGGCGGATCAAGGCACGGCCGGCATGGCGGTGTCTGACACGAACTTAAAACCACAGCGCAATGCACGGCCGGCCCGGCGGTCCGGCCCTACCCTCAAACCCAATACACGGCCGGCCCAGCGGTCCGGCCCTACCTCCAAACCCAATGCACGGCCGGCCCAGCGGTCCGGCCCTACCCCCAAACCCAAGGCACGGCCGGCCCGGC
>JAJYAR010000410.1 GCA_021779435.1 bacterium | reverse complement strand
GGCAGGCGCGCATCCGCCCGAGGGTGGCGGCCGGCCGCACGGCGGAGACCGCCGGCCGCCGTGGATGCGCTGGATGAACGAGGCGGAATTCAAGGCGCTGGCCGCCAAGCGCGAACTGCACGGCCTGGTGCTGGCGATGTCCACTGAGAATTACCGCGCCATCTGCACACACGACTGGTGGCTGCGCGGGATCATCGGTTTTTTTGCCGCCATTTCCGCGCTCGGCGCCGGCCTGGCCTGGCGCAACACCCGCAAAACCGCCGACCTCCAGATTCGTCTCGTCCGGGCAAGCGAGCAGAACTCGCATCTGAGGGAATTGAACCTGGCCGCCGCCGGTCTCGCGCATGAGACGCGCAATCCGCTCAACATCATCCGCGGCCTGGCCCAGATGATTTCGCGCCTGCCGGATGCGTCGCCCGAGGTGCGCGAACGCTCCAAGACGATCGTGGACGAGACGGACAAGGTCACCGCGCAGCTCACGGAGTTCATCAACTACTCGCGCCCCCGCGAAGTGCGCCGCACGAAAATTTCCCTCACGGTTGCCGGCAATGAAATCCTCCGCACGCTTGGTCACGACCTGGCGGAAAAGAAAATTGCCGTGGAAGTCACCGGCGAACCGCTGGCCATCGAGGCGGACGAACAACTGCTGCGGCAGGTGCTGTTCAACCTGATCCTCAACGCGATTCAAGCGGCGGACGTGGGTGGGAAAATCGAACTCAACATCCAGCGCGCGAATGCCGCCGAGGCGATTCTGGAAATCCGCGACAACGGCCCCGGCGTCCCGCCCGAGCGGCGGCAGGAAATTTTCAAGCCGTATTTCACCACGCACCAGAAGGGCACCGGCCTCGGCCTGGCGGTGGTGCAGCAGATCGTCCTCGCGCACGGCTGGGAGATCGCCTGCCTCGGCAACGAGCCGCGCGGCGCGGTCTTCCGCCTCTCGCATTTGAAGATCGCGGCGTGACCCGGGCGTCAGCGGTTCCGCGCCGGGCTGAATCGTGTCGTTGCGAATTTGGTGTTTCCTTTCCCCCCGGCCCTCTCCCGGGGGGCGAGGGAGAAACGCCCCCCGTTTTCTGGCGAGACCACGGCGTTCTTCTGCTTCGTGACTCACGGATTATGACGAGTCCGTCAACGGCGGTGCCCTCTCCCGCCGGGAGCGGGTGAGGGTGAGGGGAAACGTGACGAGATCGTCCGGCGTTCAATTACGTATCAGCCGTTTACGGCGTGGTGAGCTGGTAGATTTTCCCGTCCTGCATCAGCGTGTAAAGCTCGCCGTCGGCATCCTCCGCAAAGCTGCAGATATTGTTGGGCTGTTGCAGCAGCTTGCCGTGCGCGGTGACACGCTTGGCGTCATAGTCATAGCGCAAGCCCCAGACGGAGCCGGAGCCATAATCGGCGTAGATATAGATGCCGTCGAGCGCCGGAAATTTTTTCCCGCGATAAACGTAGCCGCCGGTGACGGACACGCCAATGCCATGATCGGGATACATCGCCTGGGACTGGAGCCTGGTCTGGTGGGGGTATTCGATGACCGGTTCAAGGTATTTCGCGCCCTCCGGACCGGGCTTGAAATGATGCGCGCCTTCGCGGACGTTCCAGCCATAATTGCCACCCTTCACGATCAGGTCAATTTCCTCCCAGAGGTTCTGGCCGACATCGCCGCACCAAAGCGCGCCGTTGGCGCGGTCCCAACTGAAGCGCCACGGGTTGCGCAGGCCGAGCGCGTAGATTTCCTTGCGGGCGCCGCGATCGCCCATGTCCGTTTCGTTCACGAACGGATTGTCCTTGGGAATGCTGTAGCCGATTTCGCGCTGGTTGGGCGCGCGGCCCACGGTCTGCCGACCGTTGACGTCCAGGCGCAGGATTTTCGCCAGCAGGGTGGACACACTCTGGCCGCTGTTGAACGGATCATCCGCCGCGCCGCCGTCGCCAAGGCCGAGGTATAAATAGCCGTCCGGTCCGAAGCTCACCTGTCCGCCCTTGTGATTGCCGAACGGTTGTTGCACCTGGAGCACGATGCGCTCGGATTTCAAATCCGCCTGGTCGGGGTCGGCGGCCGAGACCTTGAATTCGCTGATGACGCTGCGATACGGAAAGTTCAGCGGCTTGGAATTCTGGTTCGCCGGATTTTTCTGGTTGTAATAGACGTAGAACAAGCCGTTGGTCTGGAAGCCGGGATGGAACGCGAGACTCAACAGGCCGTCTTCATTGTCAAAATGCGGCTCGCGCTCCACGATGTTTAAAAACTCCTTCGCCGCGCCGCCATCGGAACCTTTTGGGGCGACGAGGATTTTGCCGGCCTGATAAACGACAAACAGCCGTCCGGTGCCGTCCGGCGCCTCGCACATCCAAACGGGGCGTTCGTCGGTGAGCTTGGGGAGCACCCGCTGGAGGGCAATCGGGGGCAGGGCTTGGGTGAAGCCGGTCGCGGCCGAAGCCAGCAGGATGGCAAAACAGAGCATTTTCACGCGGGGCCAGACGTGGGCGGATGAGCAATGGTTTCGGTTGGAACTTTTCATGCGGGTAAGTTGCGTCATGGCCTTGGATTGTAAAGTGAACTTTCACCGCAGAAAACTTGGGTTGCTTTCAGTCCGCGCTTTCGTCGGCTACGGCTTCTGCTAGACTTTGCGCCACGAACATTTGAAATCACTCATCCAGACCCGCGACACGCGTTCCATCCGTGTCTTCCTCATCGGCGTGGAACTCAAGTCGCGCAGCGCGACGGACGTGCGCGAATCGCTCGACGAACTGGAGGAACTCGCCGAAACCGCCGGCACCTCCATTGTTGGCGAAGGCGTGCAGAAGATGGCCGTGCCCGTCGCCGCGACCTACATCGGGCCGGGCAAGGCCAATGAATTCGCCAGCTATTGCAAGGAGAACGACGTGGACACCGTCCTCTTTGACGATGAACTGACGCCGGCCCAGACGCGCAACCTGGAGAAAATTTTCGGCTGCAAGGTCATGGATCGGACGGCGTTAATCCTGGAAATTTTCTCGCAACGCGCCCGCACGCGGGAGGGCAAGTTGCAGATCGAGCTGGCCCAGCTTCAGTATTTGCTGCCCCGGTTGACGCGCTACTGGTCGCACTTGTCGCGGCAACGCGGTTCCACCGGCTCCATCGGCGGCGAAGGCGAATCGCAGCTCGAGGCCGACCGCCGGAAAATTTCCCAGCGCCTGGACAAGATCACGAGCGAGCTCGACGCCGTCCGCCGCCAGCGCGAGACGCAGCGCGCCGGCCGCCAGCGCAGCAACTGGCCGCTCGCGTCGATCGTCGGCTACACGAACGCCGGCAA
>JAJYAR010000409.1 GCA_021779435.1 bacterium | reverse complement strand
GACCGGCCGGTGCACCTGGGACCGACGGAGTTCCGGCTGTTGGAGTTCCTCATGCAGCACCCGCGGCGCGTGTTCACGCGCGAGGAGCTGCTGGACGCGGTGTGGGGCAAGGACATCCATGTCGAGCCGCGCACGGTGGACGTCCATATCCGTCGGCTGCGCAAATCCATCAACGGCGAGGGCGAGCTCGACGTGGTGCGTACCGTGCGCGCGGCGGGGTACGCTCTGGATACCGACGCGATCTGACCGCGGGGTTGCGCGGGCGGGGGTTCCGCCGCAGCGTGGCGGCACGCTTCATACGGATATGCCGCCATGCCTCCCGCGCCCGATTTCCGCGTCGCCATCATCCCGGTCACGCCGCTGCAGCAGAACTGCACGCTGCTGTGGGAGGAGGCGACGAAGCGCGCCGTGGTGGTCGATCCGGGTGGGGATGCGCCGGAGATCATGCGCGGCATCGAGCATCTGGGGCTCACGGTCGAAGCGCTGTGGCTCACTCACGGGCATCTCGATCACGCGGGCGGGGCGAAGGCGCTGAAGGCGGCGCTGGAGGAGCGGCAGGGCGACGATGTGCCGCTGATCGGACCCGATGCGCGCGACCGGTTCCTGCTGGAGGGGATCGAGGAGAGCGCGCGGCGGTTCGGGCTTTCCGGGCTCGAGAACGTGCTGCCGGACCGGTGGCTCGCGGAAGGCGAGACGCTGACGCTCGGGCCGCTGCGTTTCGACGTGCTGCACTGCCCGGGGCATACGCCGGGGCATGTGGTGTTCGTCGAGCGGGCGCGGCGGTTCGCGATCCTGGGCGACGTGTTGTTCCGCGGCTCGGTAGGGCGGACCGATTTTCCCTATGGCGACCATGCGGCGCTGATCGGCGCCATCCGCGCGAAGCTGCTGCCGCTGGGCGACGACATCATGTTCCTGTGCGGGCATGGCGAGGGCTCGACACTGGGGATCGAGCGGCGGACGAATCCGTTCCTGCAGGACGACGCCGATGCAGCGTGAGGCTCTGATCGGCATCGGCGTCTGCGACATCGCTTTGCAGTTACGCGGCAAGATGGTGCCGGCGCCGCACAGGCCGGCACGCATCGCCAACGGGACCGGATGGTCGCAGGTCTGCGCCATGCCGACGTGCTTCGGAGAGGTCGCGGATCCGGAGTTCGCCAAGGGCGAGGACGTGATGCTCATGCCCGCCCCCGCGACCGAGGTGCAGTTCGGGGCCGCGGACGGGGCGGCGAAGACCTGGCTCGGGCAGGAGTTCCACGGCACCTATCTCGCGCACAAGCGGGCGGAGTTGCGCGAAATTGCGGGGCTCGACGAGGCGGCGATGTGCGCGCGCTACGCCGGGGTTTACTGAAGCGCGCCGGCAGGGGGATTCCGGCCGGAAACGAGATGAAAACCACTGCTTTATAGAAGCCGCAAGCGGCGCTGTTTTTTGGTGCGACGCGACAGGCTCCGGGTTAGGGTTTCGGCATGGGATTTGCGGAGAATCTCGAACGGCTGATGCACGAGCGCGGGCTTTCGCGCCGGCAGATCGCGCAGCGCCTGGGCATCACGCAGCAGGCGGTGGGGCAATGGTTCCGGAGCGCCAACCCGACGTTTCCGGCGCACCGCATCCAAGACATCTGCGCGATCCTCGGCGTTACGCCGAACGAGTTGCTGGGAGACGGGCTGGCGGGCGCCGGTCCGGGCGTGCGCGAGGCGCAGGGGCGGCTCGACGATACCGTCGTCAGCGAGCGGCTGCGGGCGGAGGATGAGGAATTCGCCGAAGTTTCCGATGCGGTGCTGCACATGCTGCGGGAGGCCGGCATGCCGACGGACCAGCGCACCATCGCGATCGTGGCGCAGCGCGTCTGGCGGGATGTGCGGGCACTTGGCCGGCAGATGCCATTCGCCGAGCGGCTGGAACTGACGCTTTCGGAGCGGCGTTCGGCGATCGAGAACAAGTGGCGCGAGGCGATCCGGGACTGAACCGCGCTGGCCGGCGCGGGCGAGCCGGGGCACGGCCGACAAATCAGGGAGTTGGAGGCCGGCATTGGGCCTACGCGACGGACGCACGCCCGCCAAATTGTAAGGTGTGTTTTATTTTACTTGTGGGGTTATGAAAGTTGTGCTTTCTTTTTGCCGTGATCGACAGGTGCCCATCCCGTCAGGGCGTTTCAGCGGGACGCCTCCGGCAGGGCCGCGGCATCGCCGGGCCCGGCCCTGAGGGAAGCCGCGTGCAGGCGCGGTGGCGACGTCGATCGGACGCAACCACGACGCGCGGCGCTGCCCCGCGGACACGCAGCATGGAGGTTCACGCGATGACATCCCTTGCAGCCACGCTCGCCCAGCTTCGCGACGGCGAGACGTCGACGCAGCGTGTGGCGCAGTTCGATGCCGCGATCGCGCTTGCGGCGCGCATCGAGCGGGAGCTTGCCGAGGCCGCGCGCGCGCTCGCGGTCCTGCACGAGGAGTATCGCGAGGAGGCGGAACTTGCCGAGCGCGAGGCAGAGGTACGCCGTGCCGGAGAGGAGGCACGCGAGGCCGCCATCGCAGTCGCCTGCGCCAGCGGCAAGCTCGTCCGCTTCCCCCCTGGGCGCGCTTACCGTTGCGTGATCGAATCGGATTCCGATCTCGGCGTGGCGTGACGAGAGATCTCGCGGCTACCAGACGACCGGGTGGGTCGCGCCGGTGCGGACGTTCACCAGGCCCTGGGGCACCGCCTCGGTTGGGGCGACGAGGACCCAGCGCCACGGCGAGCAGGTGAGGGTCGCGAAGGCAAGGCGTTCCGGGAAGCCCTTTGGCCAGCGCGGCGAATAGGTGGGCTCGTGCATCCAATCGACCGCCTCGGCGGCGCGGTAAAGTTCCTGCATTTCGGTGTCGAGCTCGGCTGCGGGGCGCGCGGTCATGAGGCCAGCGATTTCGTAGCGAACCGTGGCGGCGAGGCGGTTGCGCACGACCAGCGCCCAGCCGCCCTGTTGCGCGGCGACGGCGTTGACCGCCTGCGCCATCGCCGCGTCGCAGGAGCCGACGGCCCAGATGTTGTGCGTGTCGTGGCCGAGGGAGCTGGCAAGCGCCGTGCCCCCGGTCGCCGGGCCGCAGCCGCGCCAGAACATGCGCGCGACGCCGCCCTTGCCCGTATGGCGGTCGGTGATCGCGAATTTGGTGATGGCGCGGGCGGGGTCTCGCTGGACAGCGCCTTCCGCGACCGGCAGGTCCTCGACGAGGAAATCGTCCGCCCAGTGGAATGGGCGTAGGACGGCAGCGTGCATCGTCGCCCGACCCGGGGTGGCGGCGATGCGGAAATCGTCGGCCACCAGATCGCGGCCGATGTT
>JAJYAR010000026.1 GCA_021779435.1 bacterium | reverse complement strand
GAGCAGCGCCGCAAGCCCGGTCGCGGCGAATGCGGGGGTGCCAGCATAGGCGATCCGCATCGGCCGTCCGGTCATGCTCACAGACCTGCCGGCTCGCGCCGGGGACCGCGTTGTCGCTCCATCTGCCGCTTGCGCAGTTTGGCGCGCGCCCGCGCCTGCTTGAGCAGCGACAGCTTTTCCACGAACACCTTGCCGTCGAGATGATCGATCTCGTGCTGGATCGCCACGGCGAGCCGATCCTCGCATTCGAGTTCGAATTCGTTGCCATGGGCGTCCTGGGCGCGCACGCGCACCTTGGCGGGCCGGGTCACCTTGTCGAACACGCCGGGAACGGACAGGCAGCCCTCTTCGCCTTCGGCGGTCTCGGGGGAGGCCCAGGTCAGCGTCGGATTGACGAACACGCGCAGTTCGCTCCGCGTCTCCGAGAGGTCGAGCAGCACCACCCGCTCGTGCACATCGACCTGCGTTGCCGCCAGGCCGACGCCGTTGGCGGCGTACATCGTCTCGGTCATGTCCGCGAGCAGCTTGTGCAGACGGTCATCGAAGGTCGTCACCGGCCGCGCCACCTTGTGCAGGCGCCGGTCCGGGTATTCCAATATCGTCAAGATCGCCATAAAACCATCCAACCATCCAACCGCCAAAACCATCCCGCCGCGAAGCGCCCGGATCTTCGCGCAAAAAACCGGCAGCAGCGTGCCCCGGATTTTCGGGGAGTTCCGCAAATTCCGGTTCGGCCGGCATCATGCCCGCCGCAGCCCGATCCATTCATCATCCGTCCGGACTGCCCATTCCAGGCGCGGATCCGGGGCCGGATCGGCGCCGAATCGATTGTGGCAGTACCGGATTCGGTAGAAAATTTCCGCTTCAACCCGCTATCGTAGCGGTACGATGCGCGCACCGCCCATCTTGCGGCCGGGCCCTGCGGCCGGGCCTGCTTCCGCTGGAAGGGCGGGTCACATCAAAAATAGGGTCGATCCGAACATGATGAGTCCCGATGATTGCCCGCGCAATGCGCGCTGCGGCCAACCCGTCCCTGCCCGCGAGTCTACCCCGCCGGCGATCCGCGCCCGCGCGCGGGTCCGCACGCAATCGGGGGGGGCGGCTTCGATCCTGCGGGTGACCGTGGTCGCGGCCTTGTTGCCGTGTGCGCTCGCCGCCTGGGCCGCGCCGCGGTCCGAGCCGGTCACGGCCGGCCAGCGCGCCATCGCGGATCAGGTTGCGCGCGCCGGGGTGCCGCTGTCGGCGCTCGCGCCCGATGCGCCGGACCGTCACGTCGTCCAGCGCGGCGACACCTTGTGGGCCCTGGCCTCGCGCTATCTCCGCTCCCCCTGGCGCTGGCCGGAGTTGTGGGGGATGAATCGCACCCAGATCCGCAACCCCCACTGGATCTATCCGGGCCAGGTCCTGGTGCTGGTGAAGACGAACGGCCGCGCGCGGCTGACGTTGGAAGGCGGTGCGGGTGCCGGTCAAGCCGGGATCGCATCGACGGGTTCGTCCGGTCATGGCTCGGTGTTTGAAATCGTGAAGTTGAGCCCGCGCGTCCGGGATCTCGGCCCGACCTCGGCCAAGCCGATTTCGAGCATTCCCAACAACCTGATCGAGCCGTTTCTTTCGCAACGCAGGGTCGTGAGCGCGTCGGAACTCAACAAGTTCCCCGAAGTCATCGCCACGCAGGACGACCGCCTGTATCTCGGCGAGAACGATTTTTTCTATGCCCGCGGAATCCGCAAGGACGCGGCGCAGACATACCACGTGTTCGGCGCGGCCGAGCCGATGTATGAGCCCGACGACGTCGCCCACAAGAAACCCATCGCCTACGAGGCGCGCTATCTGGGCACGGCGCAGGTGATCCAGGCGGGGCCGATCTCGAAACTGCGGATCCTCGATAGCGTCCGCGAGATCGGCGCGGGCGACCGGCTGGTTCCGATCGAGCATCAGGATCTCATCGCATACGTTCCCCGGCGTCCCGACAAGCCCGTGCATGGGCGGATCGTCGCGGTCTACGGCGGCGTGACCAGCGTCGGCGCGGACAGTGTGGTGGCGATCGATCGGGGCGCGCGGGACGGATTGGAGATCGGCGATGTCCTGACCGTTCTGCAGCCCGGCGCGACCATGGTCGACCAGACCAGCTCGGATCAGGAGCATGTGCGCCTTCCCGACGTGCATGCCGGGCGCATGTTCGTGTTCCGGGTGTTCGACGGCATTTCCTATGCGTTGCTCATGACCGCCACCAATCCGGTGCGCGTCGGCGATTATTTCCAGCAGCCCGGCGACACGGAGTCGACGGCGGACATGGCGGCGGCGCGGTAAGTCCTCCCACCCCGGGGGCGGCGTGCGGTTCGGGGCGGCGGCCGACGGCGGGACAGCGGAGGAATCGGCCCCGGATGCCGTGCGGCGCTGGCTGTGCGGCGGCCCCGGGCGGTTCGTGCTGAGCCGCGGCGACCCGGACTACCCGCCGTCCCTGTTGCATCTCAACGATCCGCCGCCCGCGCTCTTCGGTGTCGGTCGGCGCGATCTGCTGCGCGCTCCGGCGCTCGCCATCGTCGGCAGCCGTAATGCCACCGAGCAGGGGAGGTGCAACGCGCGCGCGTTTTCCGGCCACCTGGCGCGGGTCGGCTATTGCATCGTCAGCGGCATGGCGCGCGGCATCGACAGTGCTGCGCACTGGGGGGCGCTCGACGCGGGCGGCGGCACAATCGCCGTCCTCGGCACGGGGATCGACATCGTGTATCCGCCGTCGAATCGGCCGCTCGCCGAAGCGCTGGCGCGCGACGGGCTGTTGATTGCCGAATTCCCGCCCGGAATGGGGGTGCGCCGCGACCACTTCCCCCGGCGCAACCGCATCATCGCCGCGCTTGCCCGCGGCGTTCTGGTCGCCGAGGCGACGATGCGCTCGGGATCCTTGATCACCGCCCGCTGGGCTGCCGATCTCGGCAGGGAGGTGTTCGCGCTGCCCGGTTCGATCCACGCGCCGATGCACCGCGGCTGCCATCGCCTGATCCGCGACGGCGCGAAGCTCGTCGAGTCGGCGCAGGACATCCTCGAGGAATTCCATGACGGGGGGCTACCCGATCCGGCGGCGCAGCCGGCGCGGGCCCGATCGGGCGGCGATCGCAGGCTCGCGGCGATGGGATACGACCCGGTCGATCTCGACACCCTGGCGGCCCGCCTGCGGGAAGATCCGGGAAGCCTCGCCGCGGCGTTGCTGGAACTCGAGTTGATGCGGAAAGTGGAGCGCCTGCCGGGGAATCGGTACCAGCGGCTGGTGTAGGCCGGGATCCGGTGCCGGATCCGGGGGACGAGCCGTCCGCGGCAGTTTGTTATCCTGGAAAAAAGGAGCGGGCTTACCGGCGCCAACTGCCGGCGCCAACTGCCGAAACCAACTACCGGAACGAACTGCCGGAACGAACTACCGGAGCCGACCACTGGAGCCGACGCGTGCCGACCCCACCATGAGCAAAAAGACCCTCATCATTGCGGAAAAACCCTCGGTTGCTGCCGACATCGCGCGCGCGCTCGGCGGCTTCGCGAAAGAGCAGGACTATTTTGAAAGCGACGAATACGTCCTGTCGTCCGCCGTCGGCCATCTCCTGGAGTTGCACGCGCCGGAAGAGTATGAGGTCAAGCGCGGCAAGTGGAGCTTCGCCCACCTGCCCGTCATTCCGCCGCACTTCGCGCTGCATCCGATCGAACGCTCCGAGGCGCGCCTCAAGCTGCTCAGCAAGCTCGTCAAGCGCAAGGACGTCGGCGCGCTCATCAACGCCTGCGACGCGGGTCGCGAAGGCGAGCTGATTTTCCGCTACATCGTCCAGCATGCCGGCGCCAAGCAGCCGATCCAGCGCCTCTGGCTGCAGTCGATGACCCCGGCCGCCATCCGGGATGCGTTTGCGCACCTGCGTTCGGACGAGGCGATGCAGCCGCTTGCCGACGCCGCCCGCTGCCGTTCCGAAGCCGACTGGCTGGTCGGAATCAACGGCACGCGCGCCATGACGGCGTTCAACAGCAAGGACGGCGGCTTCTTTCTCACCACCGTGGGCCGGGTGCAGACGCCGACGCTCGCGGTCGTCGTCGACCGGGAGGATCGCATCCGGAAGTTCGTGCCGCGCGACTATTGGGAAGTGCGCGCGCAGTTCGGCTGTCGGGCCGGCACGTACGAAGGGCGATGGATCGACCCCAAGTTCAAGAAGCCGGAGGACGACGCCGAAGCCCGGGCGGAACGGCTCTGGAACCGTGCCGATGCCGATGCGATCGTCGCCGCCTGCCGCGGCCAGACCGGGACGGCAACGGAAGAGTCCAAGCCGGCGACCCAGCAATCGCCGCTGCTCTTCGACCTCACCTCGTTGCAGCGCGAGGCCAATGGCCGCTTTGGTTTTTCCGCGAAGAATACGCTGGCGCTTGCGCAGGCGCTGTATGAAAAGCACAAGGTCCTGACCTACCCCCGGACCGATTCGCGCGCGCTGCCGCAGGATTACATCGAGGTCGTGAAGCAGACGCTGCAGCTGATGACCGGGGACGGCGCCGCCCAGTCCGGACGCGGGCGATCGAAGGCCAGGAGTGCGGCCGAGGCCGGCGCGGAGGGGTTCGCGCAATACGGCGGGTTCGCGGCAACCATCCTGCAGAACGATTGGGTGCGTCCGAACAAGCGCGTGTTCGACGACTCGAAAGTGTCGGACCACTTCGCCATCGTTCCAACCCTGCAGGCGCCGGGAACGCTCTCCGAGCCGGAGTGGCGCATCTATGACCTCGTGGTGCGGCGCTTTCTGTCCGTCTTCTATCCGGCCGCGGAGTATCTCGTCACCACGCGCTTCACGGAGGTGCAAGGCCACCGCTTCAAGACCGAGGGGAAGGTGCTCGTCAAGGCCGGATGGTTGGAGATCCACGGCCGCGACGCGCAGTCCGAGCAGGGGTCCCTGGTTGCGATCGAGGCCGGAGAGCCGATCCGCACCGAATCGATCGACGCCCCGGCCCTGCAGACCAAGCCGCCGGCGCGATACACCGAGGCGACCTTGCTGTCGGCGATGGAGGGTGCGGGGAAGCTGGTCGACGATGACGAACTGCGCGCGGCGATGGAGGGCAAGGGCCTGGGCACGCCGGCCACCCGGGCCGCGATCATCGAAGGGCTGCTCACCGAGCGGTACCTCGTTCGGGACGGGCGCGAGCTGCATCCGACCGCGAAGGCATTCCAGCTCATGACGTTGTTGCGCGGGTTGGGCGTCGACGAGTTGACGGCGCCGGAGCTCACCGGGGATTGGGAGCAACGGCTGGCGATGATCGAGCATGGCGCGCTGGATCGTGCGACGTTCATGCGCGACATCGCGACCATGACCAGCCGGATCGTCGAGCGGGCCAAGAGCTACGAGTCGGACACCGTGCCGGGTGACTATGCCACGCTGCGCACGCCGTGCCCGAAATGCGGCGCCGTGGTGCAGGAGAACTATCGCCGCTTTGCCTGCACCCACTGCGACTTCTCGATTCCGAAGCACCCGGGCAGCCGCACGTTCGAGATCGAGGAGGTCGAGCAGTTGTTGCGCGACCGCCAGATCGGCCCCCTGTCCGGCTTCCGCAGCAAGATGGGCCGGCCGTTCTCGGCGGTGTTGAAGCTTTCGCCGGAGTTCAAGCTGGAGTTCGACTTCGGCAACGCTGGCGAGGCGGAAGACGGCGGCGCGGTCGATTTCACCGGACTCACCCCGCTGGGGCCGTGCCCGAAATGCGGCGCAGGGGTGTTCGAGCAGCCGATGGCCTATGTATGCGAGAAATCGGTCGGGCCGGCGCGCAGTTGCGATTTCCGTTCGGGGCGCGTCATTCTGCAGCAGCCGATCGAGCCCGAGCAGATGCGCAAGCTGCTCACCCAGGGTCGCACCGACCTGCTGCGCGGCTTCGTGTCCAATCGCACCCGGCGCAAGTTCGCGGCGTTCCTGCTGACCAAGCCGGACGGCACCATCGGGTTCGAGTTCGAGCCCCGTGGCACTGCGGCGTCGGCGGAGAAGGATGGCGAGGGAACTGCCAGGAAGCGGCCCGCGGCGCGGAAGACGGCGTCGCGCGCGAAGAAGACCGCGGAGGCGACGGAATAGGCGGAGGGCGCCGCCGCGCTTCCCGGCCGCGGTGACGCAGGCCGGGCGGCCGTCTTCTGCGGAGTGCGGTGGAGCGGCGTGCCGCCGTTCAGACCAGCGCGAGCATCGAATCCGCCATCGCGATGGCGCGCAGCAGGGACTTGTTGAGGAGGTCGGAGTCGACCGGCAGTTCGGCCGCGACCGCGACCGATTCCTCCGCGCCCGCTTCGAGGGCGAGTACGGTGTCGAGGTACGGCCCGAGCGGCCCATCGCGCCGCAGCAAGGCCGCGTTCGCGGCTTCCGGCAGGTCGATCTCGCGGAGCAGCACGTCGAGAGTCTGGCCGATGATCCGGTCCAGCAATGTGAACGCACCGACGATGAACGCTTCGTCCGCCTGGGCGGTCGATCGGGTGGCGGCCAGCACCAGCGCTTCCATGCAGTGGGCGCGTACCAGCGACGCGAAGATCAGGGGGGTGTTCTGGCCGTCGCGGTTGGAAATCGCCAGCAGCAGGACCAGCCACTTGACGAGGCGGCCGTAGCCGATCGACGCCACCGCCTGGCGCAGCGAGGTTGTCGGTCCGCCGCGGCGGAATGCCGGGCTGTTCGCCAGCGTGAGCAACATGTACGCCAGGAGAGGTTCCGCCTCGAAAACCTGCTCGACCGTGCGCAGATCGGCATCGGTCTGCACCAGCCGCACCAGTTCGAGGATCGCCCGCTGCGATGGCGAAAATCCCTGCTCCGCATCGGGCGCCTTGGGGCCCAGAGGCCAGCCGACGACGGCATGCGCACCGCCGTCCAGGGCTGCCGACGCCTGCTCGAGCGAGCCGGAATCCAGCGACAGCAGGGGCACGGGCAGTGTCGCCGCGCCCGCCCGGAGGTCGGCGCCATGGCCGATCACGTATTGGAAGAACTGCAGGCACTCGCGTTCCGGCAGCGCGCCGTCCGCCCGCAGGACGTGG
This sequence comes from bacterium, assembly GCA_021779435.1. Next base: position 6,884 of record JAJYAR010000026.1, on the reverse strand, counting down.
CGCACGCCTTGGCGCCGGGTTTCGAAACGGACGCGCGTCCGTTCCTCGTCTCCCAGTTCGCTGTCGGGAACCTCGATCAGGACGTTGCGCGGTGCCGTCCATCGCGCCATCGCCGCGTCGTACCGGAAGCCCTGTGGAGCGAGGAGGACGAGTCCGTGCGGAAACACGCCGTTGTCGCCGTCGGTGAATCCGCGCACCACGCCGCTCATCAGTCCGGACAGCGGCGCTGCGTCGGCCGCGCTGCGGGAGCGCATCGCCAGGCGCACGCCGACCGGACGCCGGCCCTGGCCGACGAGCATCTGCCAGCGCATGGCGAGCGAGTCGAGGGCGAGCGGCGCGCCGGCACCCGGATCGTCGCTTGGCGACGCGTCTTCCGATCTGGGAGGGAAATCAAACAAGGCGCTACTCCGTCTACTTTTCCAGCGGGATGCCTACTGTATCGGCGCGCCGCGGGCAAAAGTTGAAAGAGAAAACGGATTAGTCCGTACCAGTTAATGCGATACTTCGGCGCGATTCCGAAGAAGCCGGGTTCCCGATCCATGCCCAAGTCCACCGTCAAGACCATCGGCAAGACCGCCGCGAAGACCACCGCGAAGTCGGCCGCGAAGCGTTCCGATAAAGCGGTTTCCAACGGCCGCAAGTCCCCCGCGAAAAAGGCCGCCGGCCCGGCGCGCAAGTCCGCGGCCCCGGCGTCCACCACTCGCAAAGCCAAGATCGTGGTTCGCGATTCCGGCATTCATGGCCGGGGGGTCTATGCCGCCCGCGAGATCCGCGCCGGCGAACGCATCATCGAATACCGGGGGGAGATCATTTCCTGGAAGGAGGCGGACCGCCGCCCGCCTTCGGATCCCGACGATCCCAGTCATACGTTCTTCTTCTCGCTGTCGGATGGCAAGCGGGTGATCGACGGTTCGATCGGGGGGAATTCCTCGCGCTGGATCAATCACTCCTGTGCGCCGAACTGCGAAACGGCGGAAACCGAATCCGGCCGCGTCTACGTCGAGGCGCTGCGCGACATCCACGCCGGTGAGGAACTCGTCTACGACTACTGCCTGATCATCGACGAGAAGATCACGAAGAAGCTGAAGAAGCAGTATCGGTGCCTGTGCGGCGCGCCCGATTGCCGCGGGACGATGCTGGCGAAGAAGAAGTGATCCGCCGCCGGAGCCCGCGGGAGTCTGTCCCGCCGGTTCCGGGGCCGGCGCGTCCGTCCGGCCTCAGCGCTGCGGGGTGTTCTGCCGGCTTGCGAAGGGCCGGTCATCCAGGGTCATGACCGCCCGAAACAAGGCGTGCACGGTTTCCGCGACCACCAGCGCGAGCATCGTCGCGCATGCCGTCCGGATCGCCGCGCCGCCCAGTTCCATCAGCGAATGCACCTCCGGCCCGGCAATCCATTCATAGGCGATTGCCGCAGCCAGCGAGAGCAGAATCCGAAAGCCCATGGTAGGCGCCTGTCATGCGGAACGTAGGGGACGTCCCCTTACAGATCGGCATCGGCGCCGTCGACTTGAGGGCTCCGCTCGAGCGCCCCTTCCGAGCGACTACTGCAGCCGGTTCAGCGCGTCGAGGACCACGGCTGTGGACAGAATTTCGGGCAGCAGCTGTGGGTCGCCGGAGCGGTTGTAGACCACGTACATCGGTACGCCGCTGCGGGAAAAACGTGCCAGCTCCCGCGAGATCGCTTCGTTGCGCCGCGTCCAGTCGGCGCGCAGCAGCGCGACGTGATGGGCGCGCAGCGCCTGCTCGACCCGCGCGTCCCGCAGCACGAGGTGCTCATTGGCCTTGCAACTGATGCACCACGCGGCGGTGAAGTCGACGAACACCGGTCGCCCCTGCGCCAATGCCTGCTGCTGCGCCCGGGGGGACCAGCCGGCCCAGCCGTCGCTGCCGGCTGCGGCGCTTGCGGCCAGGGCGGATGCCGATTGCGGCGGCATGGCGGCAAACGAGACCGGCACCGCCAGCGCCGCGATTGCCGCGACGGCGGCAAGCCACCGGAATTGCCGGCCGCCCCGCTGGACCCGGCCCAACGCCCAGCCGAACAGGCCGAACCCGGCCAGGGCCGCCGCCATCGCGACGAGTCCTTTGGCGTCAACCTGCTGCGCCAGCACCCACAGCAGCCAGACGCAGGTCAGGAACATCGGGACCGCCATGATGTGCTTGAAACGCGCCATCCATGCGCCCGGTCGCGGCAGCAGGCGCAGCAGGGGAGGGAAAAACGTCACGATCAGGTAGGGCGTCGCCATGCCGGCGCCGAGGACGGCAAACACCATCAATGCCGTCGCCGCAGGCTGGGTGGCGGCGAAGCCGACGGCGGCACCCATGAACGGTCCGGTGCAGGGCGATGCCACGAGCACGGCCAGCGCGCCCGTCGCAAAGCTGGCGCGCGGGCCGTCTCCGTCCAGCGCACGGGCCAGGCGACCGTTCGCCAACCGCGTGCCGAAGGAAAATTCGAACAGGCCGAGGAGATTCAGCCCGATCAGAAAAAACAGTCCGGCCAAGGTTGCGATCATGCCTGGCGACTGCAACTGGAAGCCCCAGCCGATTTGCGCTCCCGCCGCCCGCAGGCCCAGCAGCGCACCGGCCAGCCCGACGAAAGTCAGCACGGCGCCGCCGGCATACGCCAGCCCGTGGGCGCGCAGCCGGGAGGGCGATTCGGCGCGATGCCGGACCAGGCCGATCAGCTTTAGCGACAGCACGGGAAACACGCAGGGCATCAGGTTCAGGATCATGCCGCCCAGGAACGCGCCGGCCAGCGCGACCAGCAGCGCCCGATCCGCCGGCGATGCGGGCGGCGGGGCGGGGGGCGCCTCTCCGGGACCCGCGACGGGTGTGAGGTCCGCAGATTGGGCGGCCTCGGCCGCGTCCGCGCCGTAGGCGCTCGCCGCCGTCGTCCTGGCCACCGCCTTGGGTGTCGGCGCTCCGGCGATCGCGACTGCGATTTCGGTTGCCGTGTTGCCGGACTCCAGGACGCCGCGCAGGGTATGGAACGCCGGATCGATCGGGGTTGCCGCCGCCAGGTCCAGGTGCAAGCCGCCGTCGGCGAAGGCCGGCCGTTGTCCCGTGGCCGCCTGGATCCGTCCGGGTTCCAGCGGGAAGAACCGCAGGTTGTCCGGTACCGGACCCGCGCCGGCAAGGCGCAGGCGGATGTGCGTCCCATCCCATGCCGCCTTCAGGCCGGGAAGCGCCCGCGGCACCGGGATGCGGGCCCGCGTCGCCGCGAATTCCGTCGCATCGGGCGTGGGCAGCAGCGAGCCCGCCGTCCGCACCGGCAGCGACAGCGTGAGATCCGCTCCGCCCGGGACGCAGACGTCGTTGCAGACCAGCCAATCGGCGCGCACTGCGAAGCGCGCGGTGGCGCCGGGCACGGCCGAAGCGGGAACCCGTACCGACACCGGCAGCAGCACTTCGCCTTCATATCCGTAGTTCGCGAGATCGCCGACCCGCAGCAGGGTCGGAGCCGGCCACTGGATCGGTCCCGCGGTATAGCCCGCAGGCATTTGCCAGCGCAGGCGGGTGGGCAGGCCGGCATCGCCGGCCACCTTCCAGTACGTGTGCCAGTGGGCTTCGTGTCGCAGCCGCACGCCCAGGGTGGCGGTCTGACCGGGCACGACGCCGTTGAATTCCGACACCAGTGCTGCCCGTACGTATCCGGCGTTCGGATCGAATTGATCGCCCGGAATCGCGGCCCGCGCCGTAGTGCCGGCCGCAAGCCAGGCCAGGACTAATATTGCATTAAGGAAGGTTCGTACCATACACAGCATCCGCTCTCCGGGATTGCAGCCCAACGCCTCTTCGAACGCGCCGTTTCGTGCGAAGTTCCCCGGAGCGTCCACGTCGCATGGATAACAACCTCGAACAGGAACTCCAATCGTGCGCACCCTCATTGTCGAAGATGACCCCACGCTCGGCGCCTCCACCGCACATGGCCTGGAACTGGAAGGATTTGCCGTAGATTGGCGCACCGACGGCGCCAGCGCGGACGCCGCCTTGATCGCGCAGAAATACGACACCATCGTGCTGGACCTGGGCCTGCCCGGGATTCCCGGGGAAAGCCTCCTGCGTAGCTGGCGCGAGCGATCCGACTATACGCCGGTCCTCGTGCTGACCGCGCGCGGTTTCGTCCTCGATCGGGTACGCCTGCTGAATCTCGGTGCGGACGATTATCTGGTCAAGCCGTTCGATCTCCTCGAGCTGGGGGCGCGGTTGCGCGCGCTGGCCCGGCGCCACGGCGGCAAGACGGAGGCCATGCTCGAGTATGGGTCGCTGCTGCTCTCGCGCAGCGATCACGTTGCCATGTGGAAAGGCGGCCGCGTGGAATTGACCAAGCGCGAGTACCGCATCCTCGATACCTTGCTGCGCAACCGAGGACGAGTGCTCACTCGCAAGCAGCTCGAGGAAGCCCTGTACGGCTGGGGCGAGGAGATCGAGAGCAACGCCATCGAAGTGCATGTCCACAACCTGCGCCGCAAACTTTCCCGCGACCTGATCGAGACCGTTCGGGGAACCGGCTACCGCCTCAGCCCGCATGCACAGTAGCAGCGAGGCGTCGCCGCCGGCAGCGCCCGGCTGGTCCCTGCGTCGCCGGCTGCTGGTGCTGACGGCGAGCGTCACCGCCATCGCCTGGCTGGTCGGCGGGACGGCGACATTTTTCGTTTCGCGCCACATCAGCAATGCCTTGTTCGACCACCGGCTGCGCGATATCGCGGAAGAACTGCTGACCTTCGCCGACCACGAAATCACCGAACTCGAGGCGGCCGGGGCGGGGATCGTCCACGTCGAAGGCGCGCAAACGGTCGGGGCTCATTACCACTACCAGATCTGGACGCCCGAGGGCCAACTGCTGCTCGTGAGCGTTCACACCGGCCGTGCGCCATTTGCCCCCCTCCGGCAGAGAGGGTTTTCCACCAATCTGGTGCGGGGCGTGCGCAGCCGGGTCATCGTGATTGCGTCCGACGACAACAGCAAGATCCTCGAAATGGCCGAGCCGCTGTCGGCGCGGTCGGTGTATCTCGTTCCCGATCTGCCGCTGCTGCTGATTCCGTTGCTCTTCTCCCTGGCCGTGCCGCTCGGGTTCGGGGCCTGGATGGTCCGCGCCGCCACCGGCAGCCTGGACGAGTCGGCCCTGCAGTTGCGTCAGCGGTCTCCCGACGACCTGCGTCCGCTCCCGCTCGCCGGCCTGCCGCTCGAACTGACGCCGATCGTCGCGGCGATCAATTCGCTGTTTTCCCGGATCGAAAACGCGCTGGCGGTCGAACGCAGCTTCACCGCCGCCGCCGCCCACGAACTCCGCACCCCGCTGGCCAATATCAAGATCCAGGCGCAGGTGGCTTCGCTGACGCGCGACGAGGCCAGCCGGCAGCGCATGCTCGCCCGATTGGCGTCGTCGATCGACCATACGTCCCATATGGTCGACCAGCTGCTGACGATGTCCCGGATCGACGGGCTGATCGCGTTGCGCGCCCAGGCGGTGCGGCTGCAGCTCGATTCGGTGGCGGCGCACGTCATCGACGAACTGCGTTCATCGGCCGACCGGCGATCGCAGACGATCATCGAGGAATTCGACGCCGCCGACGTCGAGGCGACGGAATTCGGGGTCGCGGTGCTGGTGCGCAACCTGCTCGACAACGCCATCCGCTACACGCCGGTCTCGGGAACGATCCGCGTCCGCACCGGCACGCGCGATGGACGCGGATTCCTGATCGTCGAAGACAGCGGTCCGGGCATCCCGGAGGCGCAGCGGCAACAGGTGTTCGAGCGCTTCTTCCGTTTGCCCAATTCCGGCGCCGAAGGCTGCGGGATTGGCCTGTCCATCGTGCGCGCGGTGGCGGAAATGCACGGCGCGGAACTTGCGCTTGCGCAGTCCCCCCTGGGTGGGTTGCAGGTTACTGTCGAGTTTCCGCCCGTCCCCGCCGTCGCGCCCGATGTCCCGGCCGCGGCGGAAGACGCCGGCGATCTGCCGCATTCCTGAGTTTCGGGGAGGAACCTATGCATGCGTTGCGTCGTCGTGTCCTGATCTGCTCCGGCAGCGCGCCCTTGCGCGCCAGCCTGTGCGCGTGCCTCGCCTCCCAGCCCGACCTCGAGGTGGTCGGCTCCTGCGCCGGCAGCGACGAAATCCTGCTGCAGGCGGATGCGCAGGCGCCGGACGTGATCCTGGTCGATCTTTCCTCTCCGGGACAATGGCAGCCCGCAACCCTGCATCGCATCCGCAACGGTCTGCCGCGGGGCCGGATCCTGGCGACCACGAACTGCACGGCCGACGAGCTGGTCCGCGCGGTCCTGCGTGCCGAATGGGACGGCTTCATCGCGGCACAGGATCCCCTCGATGACCTGCTGCGGGCCGTGCGAGCCCCCTCCAGCGGGCGGAAATTCGTTTCTTCCTCGCTGTCGGGCGTGTTGTCGGCCACGGCGGCGTCCGCGCTGTCGTCCGCGCGGTCGTCCGATATGCCGGCCGGAGGCTCCCACCGGCAGCGCGGAGCCGTGCGCCCCGCCGGCGACGCCAGCCCATGGGACCGGCTGACGCTCCAGGAGCGCAACATCCTGCGCCTCATCGCCCAGGGCTACACCAACCGCACCGCCGCGGCGCATCTGCGGGTCAGTGCCAAGACGGTGGAGAAGCATCGCGCCAACCTGATGCGCAAGCTGGGCTTGCGCGACGCCACGGCGCTCGCGGCGTTTCTGCGCGACAGGGGATTGCTCGACCCGCTTCATTGACCCGCTTCATGGCCCCGATTCTGCGCGGCCGAACCCGCGACCGCTTCGGGAGGCGCTGTCAGCCGTTTCCCCCGGGGAGCGGCCAGACGATGCGGACGGTGGTGCCGCCGTTGCGTTGCGACTGCACCGTGGTTCGCCCGCCGGTCGCCTCGGCACGTGCGCGGACCAGGCCC
>JAJYAR010000408.1 GCA_021779435.1 bacterium | reverse complement strand
CCAGGCCGATGAGCATGGCGGGTCCTCCCAGGACGACGAGCTTGTCGCCGGGGCGGAGCACTCCCTTGTGGGTGTGCCCGGCGCGGATATTGCCGATGCCGCCGGCGAGCATGATGGGCTTGTGGTAGCCGCGCAGCTCGGGGCCGTTCGCTCCGGGCACCTCGGCCTCGAAGGTGCGGAAGTAGCCGAGGATGTTGGGGCGGCCGAACTCGTTGTTGAAACCTGCGGCGCCGAGCGGCCCCTCGATCATGATGTCGAGGGCTGAGACGATGCGGCCGGGCTTGCCGAAGTCCTTCTCCCAGGGTTGAACGGCGCCGGGTAGGCGGAGATTGGATACCGTGAAGCCGCAGAGGCCGGCCTTGGGCTTGCCGCCGCGTCCGGTGGCGCCCTCGTCGCGGATCTCACCGCCGGAGCCCGTGGAGGCGCCGGGGTAGGGCGAGATGGCGGTCGGGTGATTGTGCGTCTCGACCTTGCAGAGGAAATGAATGGCCTCCTCGCGTGCGCCGTATTCGCCCGTCGTCGTGTCGGCGAAGAAACGCAGGCCCTTTGAGCCCTCGAGGATCGCGGAGTTGTCCTTGTAGGCGGACAGGATCCCCGTGCTGTGCAGCTCGAACGTGTTCTTGATCATCTGGAACAGCGAGCGGTCCTGCGGGGCGCCGTCGATGTCCCAGGTGGCGTTGAAGATCTTGTGCCGGCAGTGCTCGGAGTTGGCCTGCGCGAACATCATCAGTTCGATGTCGTTGGGGTCGCGGCCGAGCGTGGTGAAGGCCTTGGCGAGGTAGTCGATCTCGTCCTCGGCGAGGGCGAGCCCGAGCGTGCGGTTGGCCTGGGCGAGCGCGGCGCGGCCCTGGGCGAGCACGGGCACGGTAGTCAGGGCGCGGGGCTTTTCGTGGTGAAAGAGGGCGTCGAGCCGGTCGAAGTCGCCGAAAACCGCCTGAGTCATGCGGTCATGGAGCCTGGCGTCGAGCGCGCGCAGCGTGTCGGCATCGAGCCCGCCGGGCAGTTCGATCCAGTGCGCGATGCCGCGTTCGATGCGGCGGATCTTTTTCAGTCCGCAGATGCCCGCGATGTCGGTGGCCTTGGACGACCAGGGCGAGATGGTACCGGGGCGCGGCACGACGATGCGCAGCAAACCGTGATGCTCGCGGGCCTCGCGATGCGGGCCATAGGTCAGGAGCTTGACCAGCCCCTCTCGCTCGGCGGGTCCGAGTTCACCGTCGATCTCGGCGACATGGACGAACTCCGTGCTCAGGCTGGCGGCCGGGATTCCGGCGGAAACGAGTTCTTTCAGGAGCTTCTGGACTCTGAATTCGGAGAGTGCGGGCGCGCCGTGGAGGATGAGCATGGTTGAAGCAACGTACAGAAACGACCGGCGACAACAAATCGAGGCCATTTGCGCCGCGCAACTGTGGTGTGCGGACATGGCATGCGGCGCGGTTTTTTGGGGATGCCACAAAATTGTGGAGCCTAGCGCCTTCCGGGCCTCTATTCGGATTTTTCGGGAGGCGAGATCCATCGGGCCTGGGCGATTGGGCCGAATGCCGGGTTGGGCCCTCGATAAACGACCGGCGCCAGGAAAACGTTAGCGATCGGCATTTTCCCTTCGCCACGGACCGGTGCATCGTTAGGAAATCCCTGCACCCCTGCCAGCCATGAGCCCTGACCCCCAGGCATTGGACCGTTTGCGCATCAACCGCCCTCATTCCCACCGGCGCCCTTTTCGATGGGGGCTCGTGTTGGGCATCGCCGTCGCGGTCCTTGTGGTGGTCGGTGTTGCGGCCTGGTGGTTTCTGCATCCGAGGCCGATCGCCGTGCACACGGCGGTGGCCCAGGCCGTCGAAGCCGGCACGCCGCAAGTCCTGCTCAATGCCTCCGGCTATGTGACCGCCCGCCTAGAGGCCACGGTCTCGTCGAAGGTGACCGGCAAGGTCGAGCAGGTGCTCGTCGAGGAGGGGCAGCGCGTGGCTGAGGGACAGGTTCTCGCGCGGCTCGACCCCTCCAATACCGAGGCGGGCCTGCTCCTGGCCCGGGCCCAGCTCGACGCCGCGCGCAAGGGCACCGCGGAAATCGCGGCCGATCTTCATCTCTCCGAGATAGACCTCGCGCGCACGCGCCAGCTCTACGATCAGGGCGCCGTGGCCGTGTCCGATTTTGACAAGGCCACGGCCGACGCCCAGGCCCTGCGCGCACGCCTGGCGGCCCAGCAGGCCGCCATCAACGTCGCCGAGCGCGAGGTCGCGGTCTGGAAGCAGCAGCTCGACGACACCATCATCCGCGCGCCCTTCGCAGGAGTCGTCACGTCCAAGAACGCCCAGCCCGGCGAAATGATCTCCCCGATGTCCTCGGGCGGCTTCACCCGCACCGGCATCTGCACCCTCGTCGACATGAACTCCCTCGAAATCGAGGTCGACGTCAACGAGAGCTACATCAACCGCGTGGAGCCCGGCCGACCTGTGGTCGCCGTGCTCGATGCGTACCCGGACTGGCGGATCCCCGCCAAAGTCATCGCGATCATCCCGACGGCCGATCGCCAGAAAGCCTCGGTCAAGGTGCGCGTGGGTTTCCTCAAACTGGACCCGCGCATCCTGCCCGACATGGGAGTGAAGGTCGCCTTCGAGGGCGCCGCGACCGGCTCGGAGAAGGCTGCGGGGCGGACCGTGCGGATCCCGTCCGCCGCCCTGCGTTCGCGCGACGGCCGCGACGTCGTCTTCATCGTGCACGACGGGCGCGTCGAGCGCCGCGCGGTCACCGTCGGTATGAAAAGCGAGGATACCCTTTTGATCTCTGCCGGGCTGTCCGGCGGTGAAACCGTCGTCGTCGATCCGCCCGCCATCCTTGCGGACGGCACCCCTGTCACCGAAACGAACCCATGAGCGAATCCCAGCCTCCCCTGGTCCGCGTGCGCGGTGTGGACAAAGTGTACCACCGCGGCTCCGAAGACATCCACGTGCTCCTGAACCTCGACCTCGACGTGCATCCGGGCGAGTTCCTCGCCCTCATGGGCCCGTCCGGTTCTGGAAAATCCACCCTTCTCAACCTGATCGGCGGGCTGGACCGGCCCTCCCAGGGCACGATCGAGATCGGCGGCGAGCGCATCGACGAGATCTCCAGCCGCCAGCTCGCCGCCTGGCGTGCGCGGCACGTCGGCTTCGTCTTCCAGTTCTACAACCTGATGCCCGTGATGAACGCCGAGCGCAACGTGGAGCTGCCACTGCTGCTCACGCATCTCAACCGGGGCGAACGCCGCCAGCACGTGGAGACGGCGCTGCACGTCGTCGGCCTGACCGACCGCTCCCGCCACCATCCCCGGCAGTTG
>JAJYAR010000025.1 GCA_021779435.1 bacterium | reverse complement strand
CTGTCCAGCGGCTCCGCCATCCCGGACAAATGCGCCTGGAAATCCGCGCTCCGCACCGCCCGCTCCGTCTCCCAGTCGCGCTCGTTGAACGCCGCAATCCAACGCCGGTTCAAACTCTCGAGATCGACCACGTCGCTCCCCGCGCCAAACCCTTCCGGCATCGCCGGCAGCGGCCCGTGAATGTCAATCCCATATTCCGCCGCCAGCGTCATCAGCCGTCCCATGTCCGGCGGCGACGGCGGCTCCTCGATCCGTGTCTTCTGCGCGATCACGAATCCCTCAAACCCTCCCGGCGTGCACATCGGCAACATCCGTGCCGGCACGTTGCCGATCACCTGAAACCCATGCGCGATATCCCGCGGCCCATACACAAACGTCCCCGGACCCGCCTTCCTCCACTCGCCCCCGCACACAAACGCCATCTCCCCGTCGAGCACATAGAACGACTCGTCCTCCCGGTGATGCGTGTGATACGGCGACGCAAACCCCACCGGCATCTCCAGGTGCTCCAGCAACCCGAATGCGCCGTTCGTCTCTTCCGACGTCGCCCGCATCACCGTCGGTAATCCCAAAAACCGGAAAACCCCGTCCTCCCGCCTGTTCAAATAACCCGTCGCACTCGTCTTTGCCATTTCGTCTTCTCCTTAGCCGATGATTGTCCGCGCTATCTCCGCGCTCGACAACCGGATGTGTAACCACCCGCCTCCCCGTTACGCAAAAAACCGAGCCGCGACCGCAAGGGAGCGTCCACCCCTACCACGCCGAGACCTTCCACCCCGCCGCTCTTACTGGCGACCGATGCCCGCCCGCCCGCCACGCAGCACGTATTTCTGAATCTTGCCTGTCGCAGTCTTGGGCAGCTCGGAAAGAATCGTAAACGCCGCCGGCACCTTGAAATGGGCCATCTTCGCGCGGGCAAATTCGCGTAGCTCGCTCTCGTTCAGCTTCATCCCGTTCTGTAGAACCACGAACGCGTGCGGAGCTTCCCCCCATTTTTCATGAGGCATGCCCACCACGGCGGCCTCGCGCACGGCCGGGTGAGTTAATAGGACGCTCTCGACTTCGATCGACGAAATATTCTCGCCGCCGCTGATGATCACGTCCTTCAGCCGGTCGCGAATCTCGACATAGCCATCGGGATGAACCACGGCGGCGTCTCCGGTATGCATCCATCCGTCGCTTAAGGCCGAGGCCGTCGCCTCCGGATCCCGGAAATATCCCTGCATCACCACATTGCCGCGCGCCTGAATCTCACCCACCGTCTCACCGTCGTGCGGCGCCTCGCGCCCCTCGGAATCCGCGACTCGAACCTCGCCGGACGTAATGAGTTCCACGCCCTGTCGCGCTTTGACCGTTGCCAGTTCCTCCTGTGACAACGCCTTGTGTTCGGGGCGCGGCTCGCAGACTAAGATGAATGGCGAGGTTTCCGTCATGCCGTAGCTGTGCGTCACTTCCCAGCCAAGCCCTCCTTCGATCCGCCCGATCGTAGCCGCCGCCGGCGCCGCGCCGGCAGTCATGACGCGGACTCCCCGGCGGGCATGGCGCCGCGCTTCCTCGCTAGCGTTGGCCAGCGCGATCAGAACTGTGGGCGCGGCGCAGAGGGCGGTAATGGATTCCTCGCCGGTCAGTCGAAAGACAGCCTCCACTTCTACTTTCCGCAGACAGATATGCGCCGCGCCGGCCGCGGTGACGGTCCACACGAATGTCCAACCGTTGGCGTGAAACATCGGCAACGTCCACAAATAGCGGTCTGCCGGGTTCATCGCAAAATGGAGCAGCGTACCTACAACATTCATGTACGCGTTGCGATGGGTAATCATCACCCCTTTCGGCCGCGACGTGGTTCCGCTGGTGTAATTGATCGTCAGTAAGTCCGTCTCGTTGATGTCCGGCCGGTCGAATTCCGGAGGCGCCGCCGCGATCGCTTGTTCATAGTCGAGCCAACCATCCCGCGTCCCTTCCAGGGCGACAAACTTCTCCACTCCGGGGATTTCGCCGCGTATCGAGTCGATCGCTTCCAGGTAGCCGGAGTGCGCGCACACCACGCGCGATCCGCTGTGTTGAATCAGATAAGAAAAATCGGCCGCGGTCAGACGGTAATTCAGCGGAACCAGCACCGCCCCGATCTGAGGGACGGCATAGAACGATTCCAGTTGTTGATGAGTATTCGGAGCGATGTAGGCAACGCGGTCGCCTCGCTGCACGCCAAGCGCCTGCAATGCGGCGGACCAGCGGTCGCAGCGGTCCAGAAACGCCTTGTAAGTAAACCGGAGGTCACCGTCGACGACGGCTTCGCGGTCTGGATACAAGCGGCGCGCGCGGCGTGCAAAATCGAGCGGAGTCAGCGGGGTCTCCATTAGGTCGCCAAACTTTACGCAAGTTATCTTAATACACTCCTGGTGCGCTTCCCGGCGAGGTCTGGCCTCCTTTGCACATACAATGTGGATGTGCCGGACCTTCTCAGCGACGCCGAACTTGCCGCTGCCATCGACGCCGGGAACGCTCCCGAAGCCGAAGCGGAACTCTTCCGCCGCATGGCCCCGCGCATCCGCCTCTACGGCCTCCGCCACCTCCGCGACGAACAGGCCGCCAACGACCTCGTCCAGCACGTCATCCTCACCGCGCTCGAAACCCTCCGCGCCGGCCGCCTACACGACCACGCCAAACTCGCCTCCTTCGTCCTCGGAACCTGCCGCATGACTGTCCTCGACCTCCGCCGCAACGCGCAGCGCAAGGAACGCCTCCTCGCCCAACACGGCCCGCCCTTGATCCCGCCCACCCCATCGCCCACGCCCCACGTCGACCGCGAACGCCTCACCCGTTGCGTTCAGACCCTCCGGGAACGCGAGCGCTCAGTCATCGTCCTCTCCTTTTACGACGAAAAGTCCGGCTCCGATGTCGCCAGCTTCCTCGGCGTCTCCGAAGCCAACGTCCGCGTCATCCGCCATCGCGCCATCCACCAACTGCGCGGCTGCATGGGAGTCGCCGCATGAGCTGCCCCAACCCCATCGACGCCGCCCTCCTCGCCGACTACTGGCTCGCCGCGCTCCCCAAACCGCAAGAAGACCAGATCGAAGAGCATCTCTTCGCCTGCGCCGAATGCGCCGCGCGCCTCGAAGAAGTCGCCGCCCTCGCCAATGCCCTCCGCAACCTCGCCCGCCAGGGTTCTCTCACCATGATCGTCAGCGACGCCTTCCTCCAACGTGCTGCCCAGGAAGGCCTCCGCGTCCGCCAGTACAGCCCGCCCGCCGGCGGCAGCGTCGAATGTACCGTCACCGCCGAGGACGACCTCCTCATCGGCCGCCTGTCCGCCGACCTGACCGCCGCCAGGCGCATCGACCTCAGCCTCTGCGACGCCCAAGGCGTCGAGCGCGCCCGCCTCGCCGACATCCCCTTCAATCCCACCACCCCCGGCGTCGCCCTCGAGCAGTCCATCACCTACGCCAAAGCCGCTCCCTCGGAAACAATGGTGGCCCGCCTCCTCTCGTTCGACGAATCCGGCCGCGAACACCTCCTCGGCGAATACACCTTCAACCACACCCGCACCCTCCCCGGCCCCGCCGCCTGGTAACCCGCGCCTTCACACCTGCGCCGGCGGTGGCGCCGGCGTCAGCGCGATAAACCGAGAATCTCGATCCGGCCGTATTGAAGGAAATGATGATCGAACGTGAAGGCGCGGCGGATTCTCCGCCCATCTAGGACCGCGAAGGAAATCGCATCACAAAGACTCCAGTCTTTATCGGAGTGCCGCGCGACAATCTCCCGGGCACGATCCTCCTCTTCCACAAGCGCGCGGATCACCGGCAGACCGCCAGTGAGCAGCCATTCTCGCGCCAGCGCCCTTCCCAGCTTCCGTAGCAACAACGCATGTGCTTCCACCTCAATGTAGTTGGTGATGAAGCTTGGCAGCCTCTCCGACGCAATTTGGCGAGCAATCGAAACCGCGCGCTCGTGATCGGCGTCGTCTGCGTCCAGCAACGCGAGAATGGCGCTCGAATCCCACAGAACACCCCGACTCATGTTCATGAGTCGAGAACCGCGTGTTTATCGCGCGCGCCTGGTGGCCGTCCGCCGCTGCGCCCCGCACCGGCCAGGCGGAAGATGGGGTGGCTGTCCGTGAAAGGCCGGATCTCCGCTGTGGCCCCTCCGCCTGCAGCCTTCCGGGTAGCCGTTAGCCGCACAAGCCGGCGTCCGCCGCGCTTAACGCTTGGGAGGTCGCCGTGCTGCAGCCGCCGCCAAAGCGTCGAACGCGAGACTCCTAACGCCCGCGCCGCCTCCTCAATCGTGAGCAGATTCGTCCCCACCCCCTTGATCCTATCACAGGAGTCTCACCGTCTCACTCGTCTCACGCCGCCGGAGGCGGCGCCGGCGTCAGCCCATGCCGCCGCATGATCTCCACCATCTTCACCCGGTCCGGAGGCCCGCCCGCCGCCGCCCGCACCAGCTCGGCCGCCTCCCGGAAATACTCCGGCCCAATCGCCGCCGGCGTGATCACGCACAGCGCCTTCACGTCCACCGCGCCGTTATTGTCGAACCGGTGTACCGCCCCACGTGGAATGCACAGCGCCTGCCCCGGACCCACCTCCACCCGCTGCCCGTCCACCGTCCACGTCAACACACCCTCGATCCCGTAAATCGTCTCCTCATAATGGTCGTGGCTGTGCGCCGGGGCCATCAGCCGCTCCGCCGCCGGAACAAACAACTCAAACGCCGCCACGCTCCCCGTCGAGTTCCCGCCCGTCACCAGAAACCGCACCGTCAGCGGCCCCAGCCTGATCGTCTCCTCCGCCGGATTCACGCCCGGTCCCGTCATCTGCTTGGTCATCGCATTTCTCCTTGTAGTAAACTTGCTTTACTATTGAACCAAAAGTAAACTGAGTTTACCACGACGTCAATCCCCTCGCCGCAAAAAAACTCGAACACCCCATCCGCCGCACTCCTCATCGGAGCCCTCCTCCGCGTCCCCGCCCAGGCCATCCACCGCCGCATCGTCTCCGGCCTCAATGCCGCCGGCTACACCGATCTCACCCTCCCCCACATCGCCGTCTTCCAGTACCCCGGCCCCGACGGCGTCCGCCCCACCACTCTGGCCGGCCGCGCCGGCATCAGCAAGCAGGCCATGAACCAACTCCTCCGCAGCCTCGAAGCCGCCGGCTACATCACCCGCTCGGACTCCGGCGACGAAGGCCGCGCCCGCCTCATCCGCCTGACCAAACGCGGCCACGCCGCCTACGCGAAAATCATCGATATCCTCCGCGGCATCGAGCGCGAATGGAAAGCCGAACTCGGCGCCAAAGACTTCGCCCTCCTCAAACAACTCCTCGCCCGCGTCTGGCTCAGCCCGCTCGTCCGCTAAGCCGCTCCGCCTATCATGGACACAATGACCGGCTTTCATTTCTACGAACCATCGAAAGGTCACGGCCTCCCCCACGATCCCTTCAAGGCGATCGTCGCGCCCCGGCCAATCGGCTGGATTTCAACCTGCGACGCCGAAGGACACCTGAATCTCGCGCCCTACAGCTTCTTCAACGCCGTGTGCGATCGCCCGCCCATGGTCATGTTCAGCTCAGCGGGTTGGAAGGACACAGTGTCCAATATCAAGGCCACCGGCGAATTTGTCTTCAACCTGGTGACTCGCGCGCTCTCCGAAAAAATGAACCTGACCTCCGCCGCCCTGCCGCACGGAACCAATGAATTCCAGTTCGCCAACCTGGACGCCGCTCCCGGCCGCATCGTCAAACCGCCGCGCGTCGCCCAAGCCCCCGCCGCCCTGGAATGCAAGCTGGCGCAAATCGTCCAGTTGCATCGCGCGGACGGCTCACTGCTCGACCAGTACCTGGCCATCGGAGAAGTCGTCGGCGTACACATCGATCGCGCGTATCTCAAAGACGGGCGTTTCGACCTTCTGGCAACCCATCCCGTTCAGCGCGCCGGTTACACCGCCGATTACACCGAAGCGACAACCGCCTTCACCATGCCCCGGCCGAAGTGAAGCGGCCGGATCGGTATAATGACCCGATACGCGCGCGGTTCTACCGCGGAATCGATGGGCGAGGAGGAATAGCATGTGTGATCAGGATCATTTCGAAGAGGACCGGCAGAAGTACGAATCTCTCGGTCTGGTGACGCGGAAGCAGTTCGGCGTCCTTTTAGGGGCGGGCGTCGCCATGATGCTCCCCCAGGTCGCCAATGCCGTCACCGTCGCCGAATCGGACGTAACCGTGACGACGCCCGACGGCGCCGCCGACTGCTACTTCGTGCATCCGGCAACCGGCACGGCTCCGGGAGTTCTCATCTGGCCGGACATCTTCGGGCTTCGCCCCGCCTTCCGCACCATGGGCAAACGCCTCGCCCAATCGGGATATTCGGTGCTCGTGGTCAATCCCTTCTACCGTCTCAAGAAAGCTCCAACCGCGGATGCCGGCTCCGCCACTCCCATCCAGGACCTGATGCCCCTCGCGCGATCCCTGAACGAAACCACCCAAATGACGGATGCCAAATCCTTTATCGGTTGGCTCGATGGGCAAAAATCGGTCGCCGCAAATCGGAAGATGGGCACACAAGGCTACTGCATGGGCGGGCCCATGGCGTTTCGTACCGCCGCCGCCGTGCCCGATCGAGTCGGAGCCGTGGCCTCATTCCATGGCGGCGGACTCGTCACCCCCGGGCCCGACAGTCCCCACCTGGAAGCCGCGAAGTCCAAGGCCGAGTTCCTCATCGCCATCGCGGAAAACGACGACGCCCGCTCGCCCAACGACAAAACCGCCCTCAAGGACACCTTCGCCAAGGCAAACCTGCCCGCGGAAATCGAAGTCTACAAAGGTACAGCCCACGGCTGGTGTCCCCCGGACTCCCGGGTCTACAACGAGCCCCAAGCCGAGAAGGCCTGGAGCCGCCTCCTCGTGCTCTACGGAAAAGCCCTGTCCTGAACCCCGCCGCCGGGCCTCCCGTTCCCCATCCGGCTTAGCGTTCACTCGAAACCGCGCTAAAGATCCAGGGCGAACGCCAATGCCTCTTTGAGTTGCTCCATGATTTGCGCCGAAAGCCTGCCAATTCTCCGTTCAAGACGCAAGGTCGGCAGAGATCCCAGTCCTTGAACGTTGGCCACTGATTCACGATCGAGGAACGGAAGCAGCGGCAGCGGCACTTCATACGGACTGCTTCTCCGCTGGGTGGTGAGGGGAACGTACAAGACGAGAGCCCGCGGCGGATCAGGGTCTTGACGGGAAACGATAACGACGGGACGCACCTTGGCAGCGAGTCCCAGATCAGCGAGCCAGACCTCACCGGGTTGGGGGTTCATCGAGCAGGTCCAGGACCTCCTGTTCGGCGGCGCGTGAGCGCGCCATATCGAGGATGTCGTGATCGGCGAGCTCTATGACTTCGGCGATACGCTCCCTGGCCTCTGCCGCTGTCTCCGGCTTCCACTCGCGCAATCGAGCGTCCAGTTTCTCCGCCAAGGCGTCCACGATGTCTCCTGCTCTCGTTCCTAGTCTAGCGCCATCGACCCTCGACCATATCGCCACTTACTCCACCGCGGGGGTCCGGAGGCCCCAACGGATGAGACGTGGCAAACGCCGTCGCCTCCGTCCGCCCGCTTGCGTACGAGGCCGCTGAATCCGGCCTGCGCAGCCCGGATCTCGCGGGTCGCGTGAGAGAAAGCCGCGTCTTTCGGTGCGTTTGCCGAGCAGGCAAGACCTGGGGAGAAGGTGTAACTAAGCGCGTCGTGTGCATGTCGTAAAGGACTGCCCCAAGAGAGCAGCCATTGAAAATCTCGTTCCACATTACCTCCACCGGACCTGCGCTCGACTCTGCCGCGCTGCCGGAGAGGGCCCGGGCCAAATCCAATTTCTGCTCGGATACGTTTCGGTCCAGACGACGGAGAAATATCTCGCCTATAAGCAACGACTACAAAACGCCGTCAACGACAGAATCGGCATCGAGCCCAGTAGCTGAGCATCCGCAGGCCGGCGACAACCCGTCCAGGTGAATTCGCACGATGTTAAATTAACGGCCCGAACATAAGGCTCCGGCCGATCAAGGTGAACAGGCCGAAGGCAGTCTTATCTCGGTGGAAGTCGATGCTGGACTCATGCTTGGAACGCCACGGAACGCACCGTAAAGTACTACAATCCTCCCTATGGTCGATTTCAATAAGCGCCTCAATGGTGGCAAGAAGGCGGCGAAACTTGTCGATCCCGAAAAGATATACGAAAGCGCAGATCGGGCGAGCGACACCGGGCCGCTGCGGCCGGCGCAAATCTCAGTATTGCAGGAATGGTTCGCTGATCGCCGCACGTTGAAGGATCTGATCATCAAAATGCACACCGGCCAGGGCAAAACCTTGATCGGCTTGCTAATCCTGCAATCAAAACTGAACGAGACGGGCGAGCCAGCGCTCTATATCTGCCCCAACAACAATCTGGTTCAACAAACCCTGACGCAGGCAAAGCGCTTCGGAATTCAATGCTGCACCACCACGGATGGGGATATTCCAGAAGCCTTCACGGATGCAGTGCAAATCCTCGTGACGACCGTGCAAAAGGTCTTCAATGGGATCACCAAATTCGGATTAGGACCGCGTTCCCTTAACGTTGGCGCGATGGTGATGGACGACTGCCATGCCTGCATCGATGCCATTCATGACAACATCAAGATAACCCTTAAGCGCGACCATGCGGCCTATCAACCCTTACTGGCGATCTTCGGTCCAGACCTCAAGGAACAGGGCGCTGGAACGTTCGCCGAAGTCGAGCAAGGTGACTACAAAACATTCCTGCCGGTCCCCTACTGGGCGTGGGTCACGCATCAAAACAGCGTCGCGGGAATCCTAGCCAAACAAGCCAAGACCGATGCGGTCAAATTCGCGTGGCCCCTGATCAAGGACATTCTCGCCCACTGCAACTGCATCATTTCCGGTTCCAGCATTGAAATCGAGCCGCATCTGCCGCCACTCGATCATTTCGGCTCCTACACAAACGCAAAGCACAGGGTCTTTATGTCTGCGACGGTTACAAACGATGCCTTCCTTGTGAAAGGTCTCGGACTGTCGGAAAAAGCTATTTGCAACCCTTTGGTTGATAAGAACGAGCGCTGGTCAGGCGAAAAGATGGTTCTCATCCCGTCGTTGATCAATACCGATCTCAACCGCTCCAAGGTAATTTAGATACTGACAAAGCCCAGCAAGAGCGCTCGCTACGGCATTGTGGCGATTACGCCAAGCTTCAAGCTCGCGGAAGACTGGACCGCAAAAGGTGCGAAGTGCGCCAAAACGGAAACGATTGATTCAGTGATCGACGCCCTGCGGCATGGCCAGTACGAAGATGTCATCGTAATCGCGAACCGCTATGACGGGATCGACTTGCCGGATGCATCCTGCCGGATTCTCGTCCTCGATTCAAAGCCGCAAGGCGAAACGCTGACGGACCGATGGAGCGAGGTCTGCCGCGCTGAAAGCCAGGTGACATTGATCAAGATGGCTCGAAGCGTCGAACAGGGGCTGGGCCGGTCGGTCAGGGGCGAGAAGGATTACAGCGTCATCGTTGTCATTGGCACCGATCTGGTCAAGCAGCTACGTTCCAGGAAAACCCGCGGGTATTTCTCCGAGCAGACTCAGACCCAAATCACAATCGGCCTGGACATCGCGGATTTGGCCAAAGAGGACGTCTCGAGCGGAAAGAGTCCAGGGGAAGTATTTGCCAACCTCATGAATCAGTGCCTTAAACGAGATGCCGGGTGGAAGAATTACTATGAGCAGCAGATGTCCACAATCACCGGTAAAGCAACGGCCCCGGCGGCGCTGAATATCTTCGCAGCGGAACAAGCGGCAGAGGTTGCCTTCATGGCCAAGAGACCGGATAAGGCGATGGCGATCCTTCAGGAATTGATGGACAAGGAGAAGATCACCGGCGCGGACAAGGGATGGTACTTGCAAGAGATGGCGCGCTACGCATATTCCTACGACAACCCGCGGTCGAACGAGCTTCAGGTCGAGGCACATTCCCATAACCGCTATCTGCTACGACCGCGGCAGGGCATGCGGTTTGAGACCATCTCGACCAAGGGCCAGAAGCGGATCGAGCGCATGATCGCATGGATCAAGGACTTCGCAACTGCCGACGAGCTACTCGTGGAGGTTGACGCCATTGTGTCCAACCTTCGTTTCGGCGTGACAGCGGATGACTTCGAAGCGGCCTTTGACAATCTGGGAAAGGCCCTCGGATTTGTAACCCAGCGCCCAGACAAGGAACTGCGGCAAGGGCCGGACAACCTCTGGGCGTTACGCGACGACCTGTACTGGATCGTCGAATGCAAGAAACAGGTGGACCAGAACAGGAAAGAGATAAATAAGCACGAAACCGGGCAAATGAACAATTCCTGTGCGTGGTTCAAGCACCGCTATTCCGGCGCGAAAAACAAGAACATGATGATTATCTGGACGAAAACCGTCGGGGCCGCCGCGGGTTTCAATGAGGCCGTCCGGATCATGACAAGCAAGAAACTGGAAGCGCTGGCCAAGAGCGTACGCGCCACGTTCGAGGCACTGAAGGGCGTGGATCTCCAGGATCTATCCGAAGTCAAACTTCAGGACAACATCGATCGCCACGGTCTCGGCCTGGAGCAGTTGACGGACAATTATTCAGAGGAGCCAGTGCAAAAGTGATTCTGCGGCAATGGATGCGGAGGGCTCTTCTCGACCTCGACCTTGGCGAGAAACGCGCGACTCGGAACCAAAGGCGCCGAATGCCTTAAACGGACGTCTAACCCCCAGCCCGCCAACCCGCCAAGGCGGACACGTGCTTCGTACGAACAGCGGACGCTAAACGCCACCTTCTGCACCCCAACAACGCTCCCTTCGTCCCCCCATCCCCCCTACCTTTCCACCCGCCGCAGCACCACCCCCGGCAGCCCTCGCCCAAGCCTTCTCCGTCCCAAGTTCATCGAAGGATCCGTCCCATCCGGCGGAGGCCCCACCGCCGGCCGCGGCCCGCTCGGCTCCTTCACCGCCCCCGGCATCCGGAACGAAGTCATCTTCCTCTCCAGCTCAATCCGGTCCCCGCTCACCGTCCCCGAGTAACTCATGTTCCCCGCCTCGAACGTTATCTTCCCGCCCTCGATCTTCCCCTCCTTAACCGCGCCCGACTGCGACCCGAAGAACCCGCCGCCCCCCGCCTCCACATCGCCCGTAATCGCCCCGCCGCTCTGCCGCAGCGTGAACACCATGTCCCCGCCGCCCAGAAACGCCGCCATCAACTCATCGCCCTGTCCGCCCGCCGGCGCCGGCCGCCACAACCCCGTCACGCCCACACCCTTCGGAACCTCCCGCTCCCAAACCGCCACCTGCGGCCGCAGCCTCACCGCGCTCGTCTCCACCGTCAAGCTCGCCGCCGTCAACCCCGGCGACGTCGCCTCCACCGTCACCGTCCCCGCCGTCTTCCTTGACTGAACCACCCCCACGCACAGCCCCGAAAACGCCTTCCGCGCCGGACCCCGGTCCGATTCATGGCTCGTCGGATCCCCGTTCCCCACGCCCAGCAGCTTTCCCGGACCCGCCACCCGGAACGTCACTTCGTTCTCCGTCACCGGCACAACCCGCCCCTCCGCGTCCTGCACCTCCACCGCGAACATCGCCACATCCTCCCCGTCCGCCTCCAACATATGCCGGTCCGCCCGCATCGCCAGCTTCGCCGCCGCGCCCGTCGTCGCCCGCTTGGCAGTCGAAACCTGCTGCCCGCCCTTGTACCCCCGCGCCTCAATCTCCCCCGGCGCGTACTTCACGTTCCACGCCACATGCGAATCCTTCTCGACGTCCTTCGCGCCCAGGCTCCGCCCGTTGTGGAACAACTCCACCCGCTCGACATTCGTATGCACCCAAACCGCGATCTCCTCGCCCTCCATCCCCGGCCAGTTCCAATGCGGAAACACGTGCAGCACCGGCTTCTGAGTCCACCACGCCTGGTAGTAGTAGAACGTGTCCTTCGGAAACCCGCACATGTCGATCACGCCATACTGCGAACCGATATTCGGCCACCCATACGGTGACGGCTCGCCCCGGTAATCGAAACCCGTCCACACAAACCCTCCGGCCAGCCATGGCATCGCATCCGCAAACCGCCACCAACCCTCCGCCGATGCCCGCCCCGTCGTCGTATACGGATCGTACGACCCCACGTACCCTTTCTTCGCGTCCGTCACATACACGCCCCGCGTCCCCACCGCGCTCACATTCTCCGTCCCCATCACCGGAATCGTGGGATGCGTCTTGTGATACGCCTCCGCCTGCGGATCCGCGTAGTTGTACCCCATAACGTCGCACACCTTCAGCCCGCCCTCGCCCATCCCGCGCCCCAAAGGCGGCGGAGCGATCGAAAACAATCTCGAGTCGTCCTGTTTTAATCCCTCTTCCTTCATCGAGCTCAACAAACGGTACCCGATCTCCGTCGGCGCGATCCCTTCCTCGTTCCCCATCGACCACAAAATCACGCTCGGATGGTTCCGGTCCCGCCGGATCATGTGCTCGAACTGCGCCAACCCATCCGGATTCGAACTCAGCATCCGCGTCTCGTCCATCACCAGCATGCCCAGCTCATCGCAGGCATCCAGCAGCTCCGGTGTCGGCGGATTATGCGACGTCCGCATCGCGTTGCAGCCCATCTCCTGCAGCCTCCGCACCCGGTAATACTGCACCGCGTCCGGCAGCGCCACGCCGATCCCCGCATGGTCCTGGTGATTGCACGTCCCCTTGATCTTCACCGGCTTCCCGTTCAGAAAGAACCCACGCTCCGCGTCGAACCGCGCCGTGCGAATCCCGAACCGCGTCTCATACCGGTCCACGATAGCCCCGCCCGCTTCCACCTCCGTCACCAACCGGTACAGGTTCCGCTCTTCGAGCGACCACAACACCGGCCGCGCCACCGTCACCGTCTGTTCGATCGTGCGCTCGCCCGCATCATCCACCCCGAACGCCTCGCTCGTCGTCTTCGCCGCCTGCTTGCCCGCCGGATCGAGAACCGTCGAAATCACCCGCGCGTCCTGCCGCGTCTTCGCGCTGTTCTCCACCTCCGTGCGGATCCGCACCACCGCCTCGCCGCCCCGCACTTCCACCCGAGCCAGCGTCCCCCACTGCTTCACATGCACCGGAGCCGTCTTCACCAGCCACACGTGCCGGTAAATCCCCGCGCCCTCGTAAAACCAACCATCGCTCAGCGTCGCGTCCACCCGCACCAGCAGCACGTTCCGCCCGCCCGGATTCGCAAAATCCGTCAAATCGAAGCGGAACGGATCGTACCCGCCGCTGTGCTGGCCAATGTAAAACCCGTTGAACGCCACCAGCGCTTCTCGGTAAGCCCCGTCGAACTCCACGCTGATCCGCCGCCCCGCGTCCGTTGCCGGCAACTCGAACACCCGCCGGTACCATCCCACGCTCGTCGCCGGATAACTCCGCCCGAGCGGATACGACCCCTTGCTCGTCAACTCCGGATCATTAGTAAAGGGCAGCTCAATCGCCCAATCGTGCGGCAAATCCACAGCCTTCCACGCGCTGTCGTCATAAGCCAGCGAACTCGGCTCCAGAAACCCGCCGGTCTTCTGGAACGCCCCGCCTCGCCCCAGCCCGAACCCGAAGTCCTTCTTCGCATCGTCCGCATGGCCGAAGTGAAACCGCCACCCGAAATCGAGCAGCAGCCTCTCCCGCAACGCCTCCGCACCGCCGCCCGAGCTGGCCGCGGAACCCTCCTGCGCCGCCGCCAATCCCGGCACGCCCATCGCCGCCACCGCCGGCGCCGCCAACGCGCCCTTCAACACATCCCGCCGCAACCAACGCGCCATCGTACCCTCCCTCTCGCACCTCACACGATAGCGCTTTCACTACCCCCGCGCCCTACTCAAAACGATTCGGCTCCCACCG
>JAJYAR010000407.1 GCA_021779435.1 bacterium | reverse complement strand
GCTCATCGACGTCGTGCTCGTCGCCGTCGTCGCAGGCCTGCTCTTTCACAACATGCCCGGATTCCTCCTGCCCAGCAGCGGCCCCGGACGGTTTCTGCTGTGCATGGCCATCTACGGGGCGATCTTCTGGAAGCTGCGCGGCACCACCGTCGGCGGCATCATCCTGAAACTTCAGGTCGTGCGCGCCGATGGACGCCCGCTCGACTGGACCACATGCATCGTGCGCGGCCTCGGCTGCCTGCTGTCGGTGATCTTCGCCGGCCTCGGCTTTTTCTGGATCGCCATCGATTCAGACCGCGAGGCCTGGCACGACAAGCTCGCCGGCACCATCGTCGTGCGCGTCCCCAATCACCGCCCGCTCGTGTGAGCGCGCCGGCGGCCGCGGCCGCCCAGTCCGGGACGCGCCACCTGACCGCGCCCCGGACTCCTGCGGCGATTTGACAATGCAGGGGCGCCTGCGAAGCTCCCGGGCGAATTTCGCCCCATGGATGCCACCCGCCCTCGCCCCGTAGGGGTTCGCGTCATCGACCTCCATAAACGTTATGGCGCCACGCCGGCGCTCCGGGGCCTGAGCTTCGAGGTCTCCCCGGGAAAAATCTTCGGCATCCTCGGCCCAAACGGAGCCGGGAAAACCACCGCCCTCGAGTGCCTGCTCGGCCTGCGCACCCCCGACTTGGGCTCCATCGAAATCGGCGGCACCGACGCCCTTCGGCATCCGCGAGCAGTCCGCAGTCTGGTGGGCGCGCAGCTTCAGGACGCCGCCCTTCAGGACAAGATCACGCCCCGCGAGGCGCTCGCCCTGTTCGCCTCCTTTTACCGCGGGGCCGCGGACGTCGATGGGCTCCTTGAGCGTTTCGGCCTCGCCGAAAAGGCGCGCGCAAGCTTCGACTCACTGTCCGGTGGCCAGCGCCGCCGCCTCTTCCTCGCCCTCACCTTCGTCAACCGCCCGCGCCTGGTCGTGCTCGACGAGCCCACCGCGGGCCTCGACCCCCGGGGCCGGCACGAGCTCCACGAGTTGATCCGCTCGCTGCGCTCCGATGGCTGCACCGTCCTCCTGAGCACCCACGACCTGCCCGAGGCCGAGGCGCTCTGCGACCACATCGTCATCCTGCACGAGGGGCGCACCATCGCCGACGCGCCGCCCGCGGAGCTCGTCAGAACCGTTGAATCCGGAGGACGGATACGTTTCGCCGCCTCGGGCGCCCCGAACCCAGAAGCCTACGCCACCCTCGCCGCCGTCTCGGCCGTCGACGCGGCGGGCGATGCCTTCATCCTGCATTCTTCGGACGTCCACCAGACCGTGTCCGCCCTGCTCCCCTTGCTTCAACGCACCGGCGCTCGGCTTTCCGAACTGACCGTGACCCGCCCGACGCTCGAAGACGTGTTCCTCCGTCTCACGGGCAAGGCCTGGCCCGGCGAGGCCCCGGCGGACGGGCCCAGGGAGGTGGAGGCGTGAAAACCGGTCTCTTGCGCCACTTCCTGCTCGTGCTTCGCCTCAACCTGCGAAGCGTGCAGGCGCTCATCTACGGCTACGCCGTACCCGTATTCTTCCTGTTGGCCTTCGGCGCGGTGTTTCGCGACGACACCCCGGCGCTCAAACACGAGATGGGGCAGATCCTGGTGATCACGATCCTGGGCGGCGCCTGTTTCGGGTTGCCCACGGCCCTCGTCGCCGAGCGCGAGCGCGGCGTCTGGCGCCGTTACCGGCTGCTCCCCGTGCCAATCTCGGGACTCGTGCTGGGCACGGTCATCGCGCGTCTGGTGATCGTCGCCTCGGCGCTCGCGCTACAGACCGCCCTGGCGCACTGGGTCTTCGGCACGCCCTGGCCCCTCAACCCGGTCCTGACCACCGTCGCGGCCCTCGCGGTGACGGCGAGTTTTTTGGGACTGGGCCTGCTCGTCGCCGCGCTCGCCAACGACGTGCCCGCCGTCCAGGCGCTCGGCCAGTGCCTGTTCCTGCCCATGATCCTCATCGGCGGGGTCGGCGTGCCGCTCTCGGTCCTGCCCGCCGTCGCCCAGAAAATCGCCGGCTTCATGCCGGGGCGCTACGCCGTGCACATCCTTCAGCAGACCTACGCCGCCCCGGCGGGGCTGCACGGCACCGGCTTCGATTTCCTGGCATTGGCTGTCATCGGCGTCGCCGCCGCGCTCGCAGGCAGCCTGCTCTTCCGCTGGGAAGCCGGCCACCGCGTCGCCCGCGCCGCCCGCCTCTGGGTGCCCATCGCCCTCGGCTCCTGGCTGCTCGTCGGCACCGCCGCCGGCCTCACAGGCCGGCTCCGCCCCCTGCCCTCCGCGGGCGCAAGCTTCGACACCATCACCGCCGCGGACATCGCTGGCATTGATTACAGCGATCTGCCTGGCGATCACGAACTCGCAGGACGGCTCGACCCGCCTTTCACCACCTTGGAACAGTCCGCCCGCATCGCGCCTTTCGTCGCACGCCTCCGGGCCTGGCCTCCCGGACTCGACAAAACAGACCCCCAGTCCGTCCGCAGCCTCGTGTGCGTCGCCGCCATTGCAGACATCAGCGAGGATCCCCGCGAGGGCCAGATCGCACGCGCCGTCTTCGACTGTCTCACCTCCCGCTTCCCGCCCGCGTTACTCCGCAAGGCCCTCGCCTGGGTCGCCCTGTATCCACATGATGGACGCACGTTCAACACGCTCCCGGCGCTCGGCCTGAACCGGCGCCCCCAGATCGACATCGTCCGCAGCCGCTGCGTCGTGTACGCCAAAAAATACCTCGGCCGCCTCGAGGGTACCTTGCACGACTGATCCGTCCCTCCGCGACCATTTTTGCTGAATATCAGCCCAAAGTGGGCTATCCCACTGTCTCGCCTCAGAAATTCGCACACGCCGATGCCCTACGCCGCACGCTCCCCCTTCCAGGCTCTTCTCGTCATCGCAAGCGCAGGCCTGCTCCTCTTCGCCGCGGGATGCTACCGGGGCGATGCCCCCGCGGCCGCCACTGTCGCCGCCGACGCCCCCCCGGTTGCAGATCTCGATTACATGCAAGCCACGCCTATAGGCAACCCGCCCACCGGCTACCCCTGGATCGCCAATCTGAAGTGCGTCGACCTCGACCAGGACGGCCTCATGGACGTCGTCTTCTGCGAGGCAAAGGAAAGCAAGGTCATCTGGCTGCGCCAGCTCCCCTCGGGAAAATTCGAGGAGCATGTGCTCGCCGACAACCTCGAAGCCCCCGTGCACGTCCAGCCCGTCATGGGCTTCAGCCACCCCGGCCGCATCGACCTGCTTGTGGCCAGCATGGGCGAAGTCTTCCCCAACAACGACAAGATCGGCTCCATCTACATCCTCGAAAACGACGG
>JAJYAR010000406.1 GCA_021779435.1 bacterium | reverse complement strand
AAGGACCTCGACATCCTGCGCGACCACCCCGAGTACCTGCGCCTGGTCGAGGAAGTCCGTCACCAGCGCCGCCGCTGAGCGGCCGGTCGACACCGAGCCGCGGAACCCGGCTCGCTCCGGACGGTCCGCTGAGGGCCCGGTTGCATTCCCGCCGGATTTGCATCCCCGTATCCGCATATTCACGTCACTCCACCCGCACCAACCCGCTCCCGTTCCATGAGATTCCTCTCCCGGCTCCTCCTGATCCTTCCGCTCGCCGCAGCCCTCAGCGCTCGCGCACAGGTCGAAACCTACCGGATCGACCCCGTCCACACCTCGATCGGCTTCTCGATCCGGCACTTCGTCAGCCGCGTGCAGGGCTCGTTCACGAAGGTGCAGGGTTCGATCACCGTGGACCGTTCGGACATGGCCAAGAGCAGCGCCGAGGCCACCATCCAGGCCGCCTCCGTATTCACCCACGTGGACCGCCGCGACGCGGACCTGCGCTCGCCTCATTTCTTCGACGCCGCCGTCTTCCCCACCTTGACCTTCAAGAGCACCTCGTGGAAGCAAACTTCGGAAAACCACTACGACGTGGCCGGCACCCTGACGATCCACGGCGTGACCAAGCCCGTCGTGCTGAAGGTCGAGTGCCTCGGCTTCGGCACGGGCATGCGCGGCATGAAGCTCTCCGGCTGGCATCTCACCACCACCATCGACCGCCGCGACTTCGGCATCAGCGGCTACCAGGGCATCGTCGGCAACGACGTCGACATCTCGATCGACGTCGAGGCGGACCTCGTGAAATAGCCACCGCTCCCGCACCGGCGACTCCGTAACCGGAATCGTCCTACACCCTCCCCGCGGGTCTGCTGCCGGGAAAGGGAATATCGGACCCAGGCTTCGCCCGCCGTTGCCTTTCTCGGCGTCCTCTGCGTCTCTGGGATTCAACCCCACCTGCTTTGTCCGGGATGAATCGCCGCCAATTTATCGCCCTCGGAGCCGGAGCCCTGCTGGCCGCGCGCACGCGCGGACTCGGCGCGCTGGCTCCGGAACCGTCACGCGCCCCGGCCTTCACCACGGCGAACCGGCGCTGGCAGTCCGCCTATGACCAGGCGCTCGCCGTGCTCGCCGACAACGTCCGAATCCTGCCCCGCTACCCGGAGCCCGTCCTGATCGAAGGCTCGGTTTACAAGGGCATCTGGATGGAATGTGGTCCACACGAGGCCCTGGTTTACCGAAAGTTCAGTCCTGACGTCGCCCGCAACAGTCACCTGGTCTTCTTCGCGCTGCAGCACGCCGATGGGCAGCTGCCCGCCAACAACAAAATTTCTGAAACCGGCTTCGGACAAATCCAGATGGTGGTGCCCATCGCCGCCACGGCCTGGGAGCTCGCACGCGCCACCCGCGACGAGGAGCTGCTCCACACCGCCTACGCGTCGTGCTCCCGCTGGGACGCCTGGCTCGAACGCCATCGCATGACCCACGGTGCCGGCCTGGTCGAGGGTTTCTGCACCTACGACACCGGCAACGACAACAGCCCCCGCTGGGCGGGTCTGCCCAACCAGTGCCCGCACGCCGACGCGCGTCTCTGCCCGCCGATTTCCTCCCTGCCACGCCTCTGTCCGGACCTCTCCGCCACCACCTACGGCGGGCGGATCGCACTCGCCGCGATGGCTCGCGCCCTTGGACAAAATTCCGAGGCCGACCGCTGGACCGAACGCGCGGACGCTCTCCGCAAGGCGATCCTCGCCAAACTCTATTCGCCCGAGGATGGCGCGTTCTACGACCTCGACGCCCACGATCGCTTCGTTCGCATTCGCAGCGAAATCATCACGCGAGTCTGCGGCGAACACGTCCCCGACCAGGCGCTGTTCGACTCTCTGTGGGCGAGGCAGATTCACAATCCCGAGGCCTTCTGGGCGCCGTATCCATTTCCCTCCGTCGCCCTCGACGACCCCAGGTTCGTCCGGCCCATCCCGCGCAACTCCTGGGGTGGAGCCGCCCAGGCCCTCACCGCCTTGCGCGCGGGCCGCTGGCTCGATCACTACGGCCGGCCTGCGGAATTCGCGCAGATGATGGACCGGTGGTGCGAGGCGATCCAGTGCGACATGAGCTTCCGCCAACAACTCGACCCGCTCACCGGCGCCTTCACCCAGGCCGACGCGCCGGGTTACTCGCCCTGCGCCCTGGTGATGATGGACTACACCTGGCGTCTCGCCGGCATCCACGAGGAGCCAGGCGGGATCCACTGGAATATCCGACCCGGCCATCCCGCCTCGGACGCCGCCCGCTTCCGGCTGCCGACCGACGCAGGTCCTGAGGCCGCGCTCGATTACGATGCCCGCGGAGCCCGGCTTTCGCTCGGCGACCGCCCGCTTGGTCGCATCGACTCCGGCACGGTCCGGCTCGTGACCGACACCCAGGGCCGCCCACTGGCCCTGGTCGGCATCGCCTCCAGCCCCCAGTCGATCGAGCTCCGACTCGCCGACCGGCCTCCGCGCACACTCGCGGTCCACGCAAACGAACGGATCTCACTCCAGGGATAACACCATCGGGGGCAAATGAGGCTGGCCTCGGCCGGGGCCTCTTTTTATTTCCTGAGGCGCCCTACCAGCCTCCGCGATTGCCCGCGGTCTTTCTGTTCGTCCGCCCGACCTTGCGGGCGCCGAGCCGCGCGCACACCCGAGCCCGTCCCTTTTCCCCTCCCATGCGCAAACTCCTCGCCCTCCTCGTCCTGGCCGCCGCCTTCGTCGCCTGCGGCCATGCCCAGCAAACCGACAACCGCCTCGACTTCGCCTTCGCCCAGCTGAAGAGCAACGGAGCGGGCCCCTTCGCCCGCGCCCTGTTCGTTTCCAACCCCACAGCAGCTCAACAGCTCGAAACCCAGCTGGGCCCGCTCGTATCCAACGGCGGCGGATACATCGGGTACGATGTCCTGAGCCGAAAACCGCTCACCAGCCGAATCGACCGATATATCGTGGCGATCTACTACGAGAAGTACCCTGTCTTCCTGCGCATCGACTCCTACCGCTCGTCGGAGGGGCGCCTGTTCCTGCCGGCGATCGTCTCCCTCGACGCCGACAAGATCCTTCCCGCCGAGACCCTTGAAGTGACCGGACGCTGACTACGCGCAGGTCGTTGCCTCCGCGTTGGATCTCCCGGCGCCCCATGAACCCGGATGGGGCATTGCCGTCCGTCCATCGGCCGCAAGCCCCGCCGCCCCACGCCATCGCAAGCCATTACCCTGCGGCCCATTACCCAACCGGTTGACACCGCCGGGGGCGGCTGCAACGTCACCGGCGATGGACAAACCCTCCTACACCCTCGAATTCGAGAAGCCCCTTCTG
>JAJYAR010000405.1 GCA_021779435.1 bacterium | reverse complement strand
AGGTAAGCGGAGGCGAAGCCAACCGCCCGCAACGCGATTAACGTGAGTTCAAACGAGGTGTAAGTATCGAGATGGAGCAGGCGAAGCGGGATATAGATCGGAGTGTAAAGCAACAGGGTGTGGCTATAGCCGAGCACGTCCTGGGCGGGGGCAAGGAAGTTGGGATTGCGCGGCGAGGCGAGGCCCTGACACACCGCCCACCAGTGTTCCAGTAGCACCATGCACAAGCGGGAGTCCCCGAGATCGCCCGTGATTGCGTCGCCGCCGCTCAGAAGGTACGTGTGAAAGAGATAGGCGAGCGCGAGGCATCCGGCGAAGGAGGCGAAGATCGCCTCACGCCAGGGATGGCGGGCGCCTGGTTTGGACTTGCTCACAATGAGGGTGGACGGCGGCGGTGCCAATCGGTCGCTTTTTGGAACGCCTTTCCGGCGTGGATAAGCAGGTTCTCCGAGTAAGGCTGCCCAACAAGTTGGATGGCGAGCGGGAGCCCGTTGTCGAAGCCGCAGGGCAACGAGAGCGCGGGGAGGCCCGCGAGGTTGCCGGCAGGGATGAGCGCGCCGAGGCCATTGGGCGGTG
Source organism: bacterium (assembly GCA_021779435.1). The sequence goes on along the minus strand of JAJYAR010000405.1, from coordinate 2,753 downwards.
AGTTGGGCTGCGAGGGATGGGCGCCGGCAGGGGGACCGTCCAGGGGCTGATTCACCGGGGGCGCCACACCCAGCCGCGAGGGGGCGAGCAGGATATCGCAGTTGGAGAACAGCTCGCGCAGGGAGTCCTGGAAGAGACGGCGGATCCGCATGGCCTTGAGGTAATCGATGGACTTGATGTCGAGGGAGGCTTTCAGGCCTGCGATCTGGTGGGCGTCGGCGAGTTGATCCACGCCGCCGCTCCGAATGAGAGGCTCGAAGATCGAAGCCGCCTCCGCGCCGAGGATGGTGCCGAGCATCGGGCCGTAGGGAAAATCGGGAAGCTTGGTTTCAACGAAGGGGAACCCGAGGCTTCGTATGACGTCGAGGGCCGCGGCGAAGGCGGGGCGGGCGCCGGGCTCGGGATGGCCGGCGAAGCCGGCGGGGGAGTAGCCGATACGGATCGTATTGAACGGGTGGTCGTAGTCGGAGTCGTAGTAGAAGCGGTGGCCGGAGGAGCCGGGATCGTCGAGGTCGCCGCCGGAGATGGCATCGAGGATGAAGCCGCAGTCCTCGGCCGAGCGGGCGAGAGGGCCGATCTTATCGAGGGTCCAGCTTAACGCCATGGCGCCGTGGCGGCTGACGAGTCCGTAGGTAGGACGGAGGCCGGTGACGCCGCAAAAGGCGCTGGGCGTGAGGATGGAGCCGGAGGTTTCAGAGCCGAGCGCGAAGACCGTAAGTCCGGCGGCGACGGCGATGGCGGAACCGCTGGAGGAGCCGCCGGACCAGCGGGTGGTGTCCCAGGGATTGAGACCGGGACCGTGCAGCGAGGCCGAGGCGAAACGGTAGGATGGGCCGCCGGCAAGCTCGACCATGGCCAGTTTGCCGATGAGCATCGCGCCCGAGCCTTCGAGCTTGCGAAGCACGGTGGCCGTCTCTTTGAACGTCTGGTGTTGATAAGGCTTCGCGCCCCATGTGGTCGGATAGCCCTCGAGGCTGAGGAGATCCTTGGCGCCGAACGGGATGCCTTGCACGGGACCGCGAAATCGCTCGCGTCGAATGTCTCCATCGACGTCCTTTGCTCGCTGGAGGGCGCGGCGCGTCAGCGGCAGGACGAGGGCGTTGTACTTCGGGCCCAGGCGTTCGAGACGCTGCCCGAAGAGGCCAGCCAGTTCTTTGGCGGAGATTTCGCGCTTGCGCAGGCGCGAGTTCAACTCGCCGATGGTGGAGAAGAACAGATCGTCGTCGCCGCCGGGCATGGTAGCGTTCAGGCCCGGAAGGTGACAGCGGGCTCGGTGGCCATGGGGAGCTCGACTTTGTCGAGAGCGGCGGCGGACCGGTCGTATTGTTGCCGCATCTGTTCGACTTCGTCTTGGGCGTTGTGGGTCTGTGCGGCCGCCAGCGGGGACAGCGTGGCGAGGGCAGCGAGTTGGCGCCGTGTGAGGGCCGGTTTCATTGCCCTTAGTTTAGCCCGCGGCAGGATGCGGCTGCGTCAATGCTTCGACCGCGGCTTTTTCCATCACGGCGCGGGGCGCCGTTTCTCCGGTCCAGATTTCGAACTGCTGCGCGGCCTGTTCGATAAACATTTCGATGCCGGGGATGACCTCGCAGTGCTGTTCGCGGGCGCGGCGCAGAAGCACGGTTTCGAGCGGATTGTAGACCATGTCGAGGACAACATCGGCGGGGATATCTCCCTCAAAGAAGCACTCGTTGGTGTGAGGCGACATGCCGAGGGGCGTGGCATGGACGAGCGCGTCGAAACGGCGGCCGGGGAGTTGGCTCGAGGCGAGCACCTCGGCGTCGCAGGCCTTGGCGAGGGCGCGAACGCGGTCGATGTTGCGGCCGACGATGCTCAATTTCGCGCCGGCTTCCGACATGGCGTAGGCCGCGCCGCGGGCCGCGCCGCCGTTGCCCACCAGCAGCACGGACGATTTGGCGAGACGCAGGCGTTTTTCCATCGGCTTCAGGACGCCTTGCGCGTCGGTGTTGGCGCCGCGCCATTTGCCTGCTTTGCGCCAGACCGTGTTGACGGCGCCGATGCGGCGGGCCAGCGAATCGACGGCGTCAAGGCAGCGCATGACTTTCTGCTTGTGAGGGATGGTGACGCTTGCCCCGGCGATGGGAAGCTGGCGGGCGAGGACGAAAAAATCGCGGAGTTGGCCGGTTTTGACGAGGAACGGCAGGTAGACGGCGTCCATGCGGCGGGCCTGAAAGGCGCGGTTGTGTACCTGGGGGGAGAGCGAGTGGCGCACAGGGTCGGCGATGACGCCGTAGATGTGCGCATCGCGGGTGAACTTGCCCAGGCGGAATTCGTTGCGAAGGCGGCGCGAGGAGATTTGTCCGGGCGCCGTGCCTTCGGCGGCGATGGGAGCGGCATAAGTGAACAGGCCGCCAAACGCCGGCGAAAGAACCCGGGTGGGGAAACCGGCTTCGCCCATGGCAAGGACGACGACCGGAACGCGATGCGGGCCGCGGGCGATGGAGAGCACGCGGAAGTTGTCGGACGGTTTCCTGGCGGTGGTGACGATCTTGTAGGCGTCAGCCGGGACCCGCGACATCCGGCGCACGAGCGCGTCCACCGATGGGGTGCCATCGAAGTTGTGGTAAGAGACGATCAGGAATGCCGCCGAACGCAGTTCTTCGACCATGGGGCCGGCGGTTTCGGCGCTCTCGATTTCCAGGTCGACGGCGCGTGCGCCGGAGGAGACGGCATCGAGAAGGATCCGTACTTCCTCGGCGATGCTGCCATTGAATTTGCCGTGGTTCTGGTGGCGG
>JAJYAR010000024.1 GCA_021779435.1 bacterium | reverse complement strand
CCGCACATTTCCATTTCCACACCACTTCCACCACTACCCCGCCCACACTACCCACCATGTCCAACGCTGCTCCTACCCACGAGTCGTATCTCGTCGTTGGCGGATGTGGTTTCCTCGGAAGGCACAAAGAACCGGCCGGCGAGCGGCGTGATCTGCAGCACGTCCAGGAGGTTTGCGGAGACCTTTGCGAGACGGACTCGCAGCTGCGCGTCGCCGTCGACCACCTGCGCGGTGTCGCCGCGGAAAGTGGCGAAGCCGGAGAACAGGTCCGCATGCTCCCTGAAATCGAGATACTGGGTCGTACTCGAGGTGACCACCTGGCCGCCGCTTCGCTCGGCGACATTCGTAATCGTCACGAGCTGCGACGAATTTGGGAAGGGCAGCGGCTTGAGCAGCAGCTCGTGGAGCGCGGAGAACGTCGCGATGTTTGGCCCGATGCAGATCGCGAGCGAGCAGAGCACCGCGATGCTGAACCCCGGAGATCGACGCAGCCGGCGGCCCGCGAGTTTCAGCGCACGCGCCGCGTAGGCGAATCCGCACGATTCCCAAGGGGTGTGAGAACGTTGATCCATGCCGTCCCTCGTCTCAGAACGTTCCGATCGCAGCGAGTCGAATTTTCGTCCCGGAAACGGGACACGTGCGGCGCTGTTTTGGCACCGCGAAGGAGCAGGCAATGGGGACGTGTCCCAGGGCCGGTTTTCCGGCGATGGGGCGCCTGTCGGCGCCGTGACTGACGCGTGAGGGGGACCTTCTGGAGACGCCTTCACCGTGCCTCGAATCTCGGTCCTCCGAACTTGCAACTTGTGACTTTGACGGACGCATCTAGCGTCCCCGCCGCTCATGACTTCCATCCGCCACGAGTTCATTGCGATCGACGAGGGCCTCGGCACGATTCTGCACGTCGACGAGAACGACAAACGCCGGAACTGGCTCGTGCCGCTCGGCTTCGGCCAGGCGCGAGACATGCAGCTGGTCGGCGACCGGCGCGTCCTGATCGGCCACCACAATGGCTATTCGGAGTTCGATATCGAGACGGGTCGCCGGCTGAAGGACGTCACTGCCTTTGACGGCGTGACGTCGGTGCGGCGCCTCCCGAACGGCTGCACCCGGATCGCCGGCGTGAACCTGCTGGGCGAGAAAGGCGTGGTCATCGCGGAGCTGAATCCCGGCGACGTCGTCGCGCAGAAGCGGGTGCTCGAGGGCGACTACGTGAGACTGATCCGTGAGACCGGTGCGGGCACGTTCCTGATGATGGTGAACACGAAGATTCGGGAAACCGATCTCACCGGTACGATGATCCGCGAGCTTCCCGTCGACGGTTTCTTCCACGCGTGGAAGGCGGTGCGGCGCCCGGATGGTCGGATCATTTCGTCGGCGGGTTACGGTGCGTTCATGGTCGAGATGGACCCGACTGGAGCGGTCATTCGGAAATGGGGCGCGAAGGGGCAGGTGCCGGACGCGGTTCATCCTTTCTTCTATGCGATGTTCCAGCTGCTTCCGAACGATCACATCGTCGCGGTCAACTGGCAGGACCACGGCCCGACGCATGGCGAATCGGGCGTGCAACTCGTGGAGTTCGATCCCTCCGGTAACATCGTGTGGCAGTGGAGCCAGGCACCGCTGATCTCCTCGCTGCAGGGCCTCGTGGTTGTCGACGGCCTGGACACGCGGAAGCTCCACGACGAGCGCAACGGCGTGATGGAGCCGCTCTGAGCGGCTTCTTGTTCTTCCGTTCGTGCCTGGCGGGAACCAGGGCACCGTGGGAGCAGATTTTTCTGCGACGATTTGGAAAGGGCGGGGATGCCGTGAAGCGCTCGAAGCCACCCACGCCACCTGCGCTCGGGAGTCGGGAAGTGTAACCCAATAGGTTACACGACCGCACTCCCAGCAGGAGGAACACAGGGGATCGTGTAACCTATTAGGTTACACGACCGCGTTCCCGGCAGGAGGAACACAGGGGGTCGTGTAACCTATTAGGTTACGCGACGGCAGCGCCTCGGCGAGTTTGCCGCTGGGGGTCAGTCGTCTCGGCGCGGCTCGCTCACGCCTGGCGGGCTCGGCGGCGGGCTTCTGCGCGGGATCCGGCTGCGGTGCGGGAGGCGGCGGGGGATGCGAGTCGCGTGGCATGCCGAGAATCAACAGCAGCCCCAGGGCGAGTCCCGGTCCAACCGAGAGGGGAGCGATATCCTGTGGGTGTTCGAAGCTCATGATCCGCTCATCATAGCCGAAGCGGCGGAGCACCGGAGCCACCAGCTCCGGTTCACCGTTCCAGACACAGTGCCGGTACAAATCCCTGGCATCAAAGCAGGTACACGCAGCGGAGTTTGACCTCGCGGCAGGGAGCGAGGACCTGCCGTGGATGAGCGGTACGCTTCGCTACACCCACATTGTCCGGGGAGGTGCTCAAAAATCGCCTGTCTCCGCGGATTCCGAGGCGCGGTAGGTCATCACCTACCTCGACGCATGGGACGCTTGCCGGGCAGTGGTTCAGCAACCGGCCGACTATCGCGTTGCGATGCCGGCGGATATCGTGGTGCGAAGGCGGGCCTTTTCCCGCCCCCATCGTCACTAATGAAAATCGTCATCTTCGGGCTCACGATCAGTTCGTCGTGGGGGAATGGGCACGCGACGCTCTGGCGCGGACTCTGCCGGGCACTTGCCGCGCGCGGCCACACGATCGTGTTCTTCGAACGCGACGTGCCGTATTACGCCGCGCACCGCGACGTCGTGCAGTGGTCGGATGGCGAACTATGCCTCTACCCGGACTGGAACGACGTGGCTGAGGTCGCCCGCAAGCATCTCGCGCAGGCCGATGCCGCGGTGGTCACCTCGTATTGCCCCGACGGCATCGCGGCGACCGAACTCGTGCTGGAATCGGCCGCCCGGCTGAAAGTCTTCTACGACCTCGATACGCCGGTCACGCTGGAGTCGCTGGAGGCGGGGAGGTCGGTCACCTACGTCGGAGAACGAGGCCTCGGCGATTTCGACCTCGTCCTCAGCTACACCGGGGGGCGGGCGCTCGAGGCCTTGCAGCACAAGCTTGGTGCGCGGCGTGTTGCAACGTTGTACGGCAGCGTCGATCCCGACGTGCATCGTCGGGTTGCGCCGGTCGATCACTTTCGCAGCGATCTTTCGTACCTTGGCACCTATGCGGAGGACCGGCAGGCGACGCTGGAGATGCTCCTGATCGAGCCGGCCCGCCGGCTTCCCCAGCGCAAGTTCGTCATTGCCGGCGCACAGTACCCCGCGGCGTTTCCCTGGACCGACAACATCTACTTCGTGCGGCACCTCGAGCCGGCCCAGCATCCGGCGTTCTTTTCGTCCTCGCGGCTGACCCTGAACGTCACCCGGCACGCGATGAAGCAGATGGGATTCTGTCCATCGGGCCGGCTCTTCGAGGCCGCCGCCTGTGGAACTCCCCTGATCACCGACTATTGGGAAGGGCTGGAAAAGTTCTTCGAACCAGGTGCGGAGATCGTCATTGCACGGGACAGTCACGAAGCCGCGGCGGCGATTGACATGCCGTACGGCGCGCTGGTGGAGATCGCACGACGGGCGCGCGAGCGCGTGCTCGACGAGCACACGGCCACGCACCGGGCACGTGAGCTGGAGACGCTCCTGGAATCGGCGCAATCGAACGCACTGACCTTCCCGGCGCGGATGAACGACCTCGCCCGGGCTGCTCCGGCGGTCGCTGCAGAAGCATGAGCACCTGGGGCATAATTCCAGCGGCGGGCGCCGGCAGCCGGATTCAGCCGCTTGCGTTCTCGAAGGAGCTTTTGCCGGTGGGCAGCCGGTACGATCAGGGCGCGGAGCACCCGCGCGCCGTCGGCGAGTACCTGGTCGAGCGAATGGCTGCGGGCGGTGCGGAGAAGATCTGCTTCGTCATTTCTCCCGGCAAATCGGACATCCTGGAGTATTTCGGCGGGCGGATCGGTGACGTCGACATCGCCTACGTCGTGCAACCGCGGCCGGCCGGGCTCTGCGATGCGCTCTTCCGCGCGGTCCCCGTCGTCGGCCAGGACGACAACGTGCTGATCGGTCTGCCCGACACAATCTGGTTCCCCGTTGAAGGCTACGCGCTGCTTCCCGAAACGGGCCTGTCCCTCCTGCTGTTTCCCGTGACGCAGCCCCAGGCGTTCGATGCAGTCGTGATCGATGCGAACGACCAGGTGATCGAGATCGAGGTGAAGGTTCCGCAGCCGCGTTCCTCCTGGATCTGGGGCGCCGTCAGGATGGACGGCTCAACATTCCACGCGCTGCATGCGTTGTGGTGCGAGCCCGGGCGCCACGACGAGTATCTCGGCACGCTGATCAACGCTTACCTGTCCCGTGGCGGTCGCGCAGTCGGAATCCGCGCGGGGCTCTCGTATGTCGATGTGGGCACCCTGCATGGGTATCGCGAGGCAATCCAGCTTCTGGGCGGCCGGTGGTCCGATCAGAAACCTCACTCCGAGAGTCCGGAGCTGACGGGCTACACGGATGGATGGCATCCGCTCACCGCCTCCGAATTTGCGCAGGCGCACCCGAGTCAACGCATCGAGGTCGATCCTCCTCACCGATCAAATCACTGAAGTCATGGTTGAAGCCGTCATGTTCTGGAATGAGCCCAACAACAAATCGCATTGGGCGTTCGAAATTGATCCCGACTGGGCCAGGTACGCCGAGATGGTGAAACTCGCCGCCGACGCCGTCGCGGCCGAGAATCCGCGTCTCCTTCGCGTTCTCGGCGGCATGTCGCCGATCGATGCCAGCTTCGTGAGGAACATGGAGCGAAAGGGCGTTCTCGAGAAACTCGACGTCGTCGCGGTTCACGGTTTCCCCCTCGACTGGAACCACTGGCAGATCAACGAGTGGCCCGCGAAGCTCCAGGAGATCCAGTCCGTGACCGCGCTGCCGGTGTGGGTGTCGGAGGTCGGTGTGTCGACGTTCGGCGCCGAGGAGGTCCAGGTATTCGGTCTCAAGCGCACCGCCGAGCTCCTCGTGGGACGGGTTCCGCGGATCCATTGGTACAGCCTCTACGACCTGCCCAAGGACTGGCCCGCGACCACGCGTCACAAGGAGGCGGAAGGGTCCGCCTACTTCCGGCATTTCTACATGGGCCTTCTGAGGGAGGATGGTACGCCCAAACCCGCCGCGGAGGAGTTCAGGCATCACACACCCGAGATGGGCATCTGCCAGTGGTTTCATTTCGAGGACCACCGGCTCGACGACGCCGTCGAATGGATGCGCATGCTGGGGGTCAAGTACCTCAGGACCGGGTTGAGCTGGGCCGACAGTTTTCGTCCCCACGCGGATGTCTGGTTCGACCGGCAGATGCGCGCCCTCGAGGAGTTCGATGTCACGCTCACCTTCTGCTTCACGCCCGAGCACCGCGGCACCCAGCCGCATCACACCAGCCCTCCCATCGACAATGCCGAATACGCTGAATTCTGCGCGCGCATGGTGCGCCGCTACGGAAGCACGACGCGTCCGGCGTCTCCTGCGGAGACCGCGACCGGCGCCGTCATTGTCTGACCTGCCATGACAAACTCACGACATCGCTCACAGCTGGATGTGCTCGCGTGGATGGCCGGGTCGATCGAGGCGGAGCCGCCGCGGTCCATGCTGGTGTTCGCGCATCCCGACGACGAGACCGTCAGCGCAACGACGCTGCTGCCGGAGATGAAGGATTCGGTGCTCGTGTACGTGACCGACGGGGCACCAAAACGTTCGAGCGACGCCGAAGCCGCGGGCTGCGCAACGCGCGAGGCATACGCCGAACTCCGGCGTTCCGAGCTGATCGCCGCGCTGGACACGGCCGGAGTTCCGCTGGAGCGCGTGATCCTGCTTGGTTGCGTGGATCAGGAAACGCCGCGGGAACTCGTGACGCTGACGATTCGTCTCGAGCTTCTCATCCGCGAGCACGCCCCGAGGATCGTCCTGACGCACCCGTACGAAGGTGGACACCCCGACCATGACTCGACCGCCTTCGCGGTGCATACCGCGGTGCGGAGACTCGCGCGCGACGGCGCGCCAACCCCGATCGTCGCCGAGTTTGCGTCGTACCACGCGGCCGACGCGGTGGTGGCGCGCGCATTCACGGACCGGCTCTTCGGCCGGTTTGCCCGGCGTTCGGAGGAGGCGCAATGGGAATACGGCGAGTTTCTCAAGGTGCCGGGGCGTGTGGTCCTGACAGCGCCGCTGAGTCCCGAGCAGAGGGAGCTGAAGAAGCAGCTCATGGTCTGCCATCGCAGCCAGCATGCCGTGCTCGGCCATGTTCCCCTCGACGCCGAACGGTTCCGGCTGGCGCCCAGGTACGATTTCACGGAGCCGCCCCATCGCGGCAGGCTGCTGTACGAGCACTTTACCTGGGGCGTTACCGGGGACGAGTGGCGCGCTGCGGCGCGGGTCGCCATGAGCGAGTTGAGGAGCGACCACGGAAGCAGCGCGGGCCGGGAGGCCGCCGTCCGCTGACCAATGCCGCTGACCGTTCTCAACGTCGCGTATCCGCTTGCCGCCGTCAGCCCGGATGCCGTCGGCGGAGCGGAGCAGGTGGTGTCGCTTGTCGACCACGCGATCGCGCGCGCCGGTCACACCTCGCTCGTCGTGGCCCGTGAGGATTCACATTGCTCGGGCACGCTGATTCCCGTGCCGGTGGTGAAGGGCACGCTCAACCACCACCTCAACCCTGAGGCGCAGGCGGCCTGCCGGCGCGCGATCGACATCGCGCTGGCCCGCTGGCGCGTCGACGTCGTGCACCTGCACGGCCTCGACTTCCACGCCTATCTTCCGCCGCCGGGCGTGCCGACGCTCGTGACGTTGCACCTGCCGCTTTCCTGGTATGCGCCCGAGGCGTTTCGCGGACGACCCGGCACGTACCTTCATTGCGTGTCGGCTGCGCAGCGCGAGACCTGTCCTCCCGGGATCGATCTGCTCCCGGACATCGCCAATGGTGTGCCGACCTCCGAACTCGCCGCGTGTCACGGCAAGCGGCGGTACGTGATCTCCCTCGGCCGGATCTGCTGGGAGAAAGGTTTTCACATCGCACTCGATGCCGTCGCAAAGGCGCGGATGCCGATGCTGCTGGGCGGCCAGGTGTTTCCCTTCGCGCAACACGAGTCCTATTTCCGCGAGATGATCCTCCCGAGGCTCGACGGTTCCCGCCGGTTCATCGGCCCGGTGGGTTTCACACGGAAACGCCGGCTGCTCACGGCTGCGCGCGCGCTGGTGGTCCCGAGCCTCGTCCCCGAGACCGGCTCGCTGGTCGCGATGGAGGCGCTGGCGTGCGGGACTCCCGTCATTGCGTTCCGCGCCGGTGCGCTCAGGGACGTCGTGGAGCACGGCAGGACGGGCTTCCTCGTGAAGGACGCCGACGAGATGGCTGAGGCGATCGACGCCGCTGCGACACTGGATCCACAGGCGTGCCGGACCAGCGCTCGCGAGCGCTTCGATCGGGAGGCGATGACGGCGAAATATCTGGGCGTGTACCAACGACTGGCTGGAACGCCTTCGGAGGCATGCAATGGTGCGGAGCGGGTTTCGCATGCTGCGTGACGACCGTGTCGGGATGATTTCAACGCAGCGCGGCGCGGTCGCCCTCGGGGAGCTTGCGGAGGAGTGGCATGAGCTGTGGCTGCGTTGCCCGGCAGCGACTCCGTTCCAGAGCCCGGCATGGCTGCTGCCGTGGTGGACGTCCTTCGGACAGGGCAGGCCTTGGGCGCTCGCTTTTCGCGATCCTGCGGGGCGGCTGATCGGCCTCGCGCCACTCTACCTTCTCGAGGAGGACGGTGCCCGGACCGTGCGCTTCATCGGGGCGGGCGTGAGCGACTACCTCGACGTGCTCGTCGCACCCGGGTTCGAGGAATCCGTCATCGCGCCGCTTCTCGACGAATTGCAGCGGCACGCGTCGCCGTGGGATGCCGTCGAGTTCCAGCAACTCCCGCCCGAGTCTCCGTTGCTCCGCATTTCCGGCGGGACTCCGCTGCACACAGCCGCCGGGGAGCCGTGTCCCGTGCTGTCGCTGCAGGATGCCGGCGCGGGTTCGGCACGGCTGAAGGCAAACGTGGCGGCGGATCGCCGCAGACTCGAGAAACGGGTGGGCAGGGCGGTGTTCGAGAGTGCGACGCCGGCGACGCTGGCCGCGTGCTTCGACGAGTTGCGGAAGCTGCACGCGGCACGGTGGGCGTCGCGGAGCGGGGCGGGAGTCCTCGCCGATGCCGATGTGGCGGCGTTTCACGGGATGGCGCTGCGTGCGCTGTTCGAGCGCGGGATCGCCCGCCTTCACGTGCTGCGGGCCGGCTCGAGGGTGGCCGGTGCCTACTACGGCTTCGTTCACCGGCGGCGTGCGTACTACTATCTCGGCGGCTTCGATCCCGAGCTGGGAAGATTCGGAATCGGAAACCAGCTGGTGTCGCACGCCATCGACGAGGCCCGGGGCGAAGGCGCGATCACGTTCGATTTCCTGCGGGGGCGGGAAAGCTACAAATACCGCTGGGGTGCCGTTGACCGCCCGACCGTGTGCGCGCGGCTGGTGCGCAGACCCCAGCCCGACATGCCGGATCAGACACGAACCGGAGTCGGCATCGCCGGTCCGAGCAGATGATTTCCCGGTTCACTCCTCGAAACCCACGTTGCACATGATCGCCCTACCACCCACAGGAAACTCTCCCACGGCCCGGCCGCACCCGAAGGTTCGCGTCGCCATCATCGGCGTCGGAAATTGCGCGTCATCGCTCGTTCAGGGTGTTCATTTCTACCGCGATGCGCCCGAGGATGAGCGGGTGCCCGGTCTCATGCACGTGAACCTCGGCGGCTATCACGTCCGGGACATCGAGTTCACCGCCGCCTTTGACATCGACGTGAACAAGGTCGGTCGCGATCTCGCGGAGGCAATCTACGCCGCCCCGAACAACACGTACCGCTTTGCCGACGTGCCGAAGCTCGGCGTCCAGGTGCATCGCGGGATGACCCATGACGGGCTGGGAAAGTACCTCAGCCAGAAGATCGAGAAGGCGCCAGGTCCGACGGCGGACATCGTCCGAATCCTCAAGGACACGGGCACCGAGGTGGTCGTGTCGTATCTCCCGGTCGGTTCGGAAATGGCCACGAAGTGGTACGTCGAGCAGGTGCTCGAGGCGGGCTGCGGTTTCGTGAACTGCATCCCCGTGTTCATCGCCTCGCAGAAATACTGGCGGCAGCGTTTCGAGGATCGACGGCTCCCGATCATTGGCGACGACATCAAGTCCCAGGTGGGCGCGACCATCACCCACCGCGCCCTCGTGAATCTGTTCCGTGAGCGTGGAGTCCGGCTCGACCGGACGTACCAGCTGAACTTCGGCGGCAACACGGATTTCCTGAACATGCTCGAGCGCGAACGCCTCGACTCGAAGAAGATTTCGAAGACGAACGCCGTCACCAGCCAGCTCGGCGAACCGATGCCGGCCGACAACGTTCACGTCGGCCCGAGCGATTTCGTGCCATGGCTGGCGGATCAGAAATGGTGCTACATTCACATGCACGGAACGACGTTTGGAAACGTGCCGCTGAAATGTGAGGTGAAGCTGGAGGTGTGGGACTCGCCAAACTCCGCCGGCGTGGTGATCGACGCGGTGCGGTGCGTGAAGCTCGCTCTGGATCATGGCGTGGGCGGAGCGCTCGACGGTCCGGCGGGCTATTTCATGAAATCGCCCCCGCAGCAGTTCACCGACCACGAGGCGATGGAGCGCACGGAGGCCTTCATCGCCCGGTACCGGCGGCCCGGGGAATACGTCGATACGCCGCTCAGGGCCCAGGCGCAGCCGAAGGACGATCTTGATTCACAAAGGGCCGAGCCGGGCGCCGCGGAGTCCGCCGCTTCGTCGGATGAGCCGGATACCTTCCCGACGATCAGGTCCGGGAAGTGAGGGCGCGTGGCTGTGACGACGTTCTTTTTGGTGCGGCACGCCGAGCGTGACTCGGATCCAGATCTGCTGCCCGGGCGCGCGCCGGGGATACGCCTGACGGAACACGGCCGCGCGCAGGCGGAATGGATCGCGGAGGTGCTTGGCGGACACAACGTGGGCAAGGTGGTCAGCAGTCCGCTGGAGCGTGCGATCGAGACAGCGGCTCCGTTGGCGCGTGTGACCGGACGCGGAGTCATCGTGGCCGAGGCGTTCAACGAAATCGACTTTGGCTCGTGGACGGGCAGGCGCGTCGCCGACCTGGAACCGGATCCCGTGTGGAGGAACTTCAACCGGTTTCGCAGCGGCACGCGCATTCCGGGGGGAGAACTGGCGGGCGAGGTTCAGAATCGCTTCGTCCGGGAGTTGCTGCGGCTCCGCGCCGATGAACCTGACGGATGCGTTGCGTGCATCAGTCATGCGGATCCGATCCGGTTTGCGCTGATGCATTTCCTGGGCGCGCCGATCGATCGTTTCGATCGGATCGAGATCGCGCCCGGTTCAATCACGACCGTGACGCTCGCGGAGTGGGGCGCCCGGATCGTGCGGATGAACGAGACGCCCTGAACGGAACGTCGCGATGAGGAGGGTGAACGAAACCGGCGCCCCCGGGAGTGCGACCGCGGACCCCTGGATTCGCGCGATGCAGCGCGGCGACTTCTCCGAGGCGTGGCGGATTGCGGACGAGGTGCTGCGGGCGCGCAGGGGAACTGCCTGCTGGCATCTTCCGCGCCACGAGCAGCACATCTGGGACGGACAACCGCTGGACGGGAAACGCGTCCTGGTTCGCTGCTATCACGGGCTCGGCGACACCGTGCAGTTCATCCGCTACGCGTCGCTGCTGAAGCGGGTCGCGCGTGAGGTGATCGTCTGGGCGCAGCCGGCGTTGATCCCTCTCCTTGCCACCGCGAACGGGATTGACCGGCTGCTCCCGCTGCACGACGGCGTGCCCGCCGTGGAGTACGACGCCGACATCGAGCTCATGGAATTGCCGCACTATTTTCGGACGACCCTCGCGACGATTCCGAGGAACGTGCCGTACCTTCATCCGAGGCCGGCGCCGCGGCTGGAAAACCGGTCGCTGGCGCTCGGGTTGGCGTGGAAGTCCGGCGACTGGGATGAACGCCGCTCGATCGATACGCGCCTGGTCACCCGGCTGGCGGAGGTTCCCGGAGTCACGCTCCATGTGCTGCAGCAGGGCGCGGCGCGTGCCGACTGGCCGGCCGGCGTCGGCGTTCTCTCCGGATCGACCGACAGCCTGGAACTGGCCACGGTGCTCACCTCCCTGGATCTCGTCGTGACGGTTGACAGTTTTCCCGCGCATCTCGCCGGCGCCCTCGCGTTGCCGACATGGACGCTCCTTCACCACGATCCGGACTGGCGTTGGATGAAAGAACGCGAGGACAGCCCCTGGTATCCGTCGATGCGACTCTGGCGCCAGGACAACCCGGGAGACTGGCGCCCCGTGATCGGCCGCGTCGCCGGCGAGCTCGCAAACCTGGCCCGCCACCACCGGGAAACTGTCACCCATTAGGTGACAATGTATCCAGCGCACGCCTCGTGCGAACCGGATACATTGTCATCTATTGGATGACATGAGGCCGTTGCCTCGATTGTAGTTCGTGCGGGATTTGTCACCTAATGGGTGACAAGTCGGTCGTCACCTTGGGTGACAAATTCCGGCCGGGGCTCGTGACCGGCGGAGGTTGTCATCCGATGGATGACAGTTGCCGGGTCGCGGGACGTCATGGTTTGGATGCGGCGACCGCAGCGGGCGTGCCCAGCCAGACCTCGTTGACGTAGCGGAGCAGGAGGCCGCGGTTCACGCGACGGTACGCATCGTAGTCCTTTGCGATGCCCTCGTCGGCGCGGTCGAGCAGCACGTAGGCGGCGAGCAGTCCCGCGGAATCGAGGGCCTTGAGCGTGCGAACGGTGGGGCCGAACTTCTCCATCGTCTCCTTCGAGTCACTGTTTTCCTCGGCGGTGCTGACGAACATGCGCAGGCCGGCGCATTCCTCCTCGACGGAGTGACGTGGCCCGGAGTCCGCGGGAAAATACCTGCTCCGTTCGGTATCGAGCCAGTGGGCACGCGCAATGGTGTAAGCGAGGACCAGCGGGCCCGCCGATGGATCGAAGCTGATCCTGGTCTTGCCGCCCTCGACCGCGATCGGGACGTGCGGAATGGCGACGTCGGGCGTGCGGATCGCGATGTTCAACGACCGCGCGATGCGGCCCAGCATCTCACGCGGGATCCGGTTGTAAGGTTCCGCGATGACGGCATCGACGTAGGCCGCCCGGGCGCGGGCGTTGTTGCCGAGCTTCACGTAGGCATCGCCGCTGTAGCGGTGCGCCGTTTCGCGGTCGGGGTCGATGGCGATGGCCTTGGCGAACCAGGACAACGCGTCCTCGAACCTGCCCTGCGTGAAGAACACGTCACCGCAGAAGAGCGCCGCGTGGTATGACTGTGGATCCTTCCCGTACGCGGCGTTGTAGCAGCGGAAAGCTTCGTCGAGCTCGTGCCGTGTGAACGCCTGCTCGCCCTTCAGGATGAGCGCGGCAGCCTCGGGAATCCGGGACAGCGCCCGCGAGTCGCGAAGGTCGGCGCCGTCCGCATTGATCGAGGAGAGGATCTTCGGGAGTAACAGGTTGGTGCAGCCGAGTTGCTCCGCCTTTTTGGCGGTCTCGAAAGCCTGTTTCCTGAGCTGCGTGGCAGTTGCCGCGTCGGACTCCGCCATCGCCTGAACCGCCAGCGTGTACGCCAGCTCGAACTGCATCTGGCCGTCGTCAGGGTGCTCCTCGAGCCAGGCGACGAGGGCCTTCCTCGCGTCCTCGAGTCGCATTTCCTTCCGCATCTCCAGGGCGTGCCGGAGATCGGGAGGAATCGGTGAGGGCACGGCGGCGCGTGCAACGGCGAGCACCGCGGCGAACGCAACGATTCGCAACGCGATGCCCGGTAACCCGCGCATGACGGAAACGCCTACGCCGCCAGCTTCGGAGTCTCGGCAAGGGCCGAGTCGAACGACTTCAACATGGCGGCGATCGTCGCATCGGTCTCGTCGCCCATGTTCGAGATGCGGAAGGTCTTGCCCTTGAGCTTCCCGTAGCCGCCGTCGATCACGAGGTTGTGCTTCGACTTCAGTGTCTTGTTCAGCGCGGCGAGGTCGTAATTGAGGGTGTTGGCGAAGCAGTTGAGCGTCACCGAACCGAAGCCCTCCTTCGGGAACAGCTTGAAGCCCTTCGCGAACATGTGGTCGCGCACCATCTTGTTGAGACGGGCATGACGCGCGTAGCGGTTCTCAATGCCCTCGGCCTTGATGTCCTCGAGCTTCGACTTGAGCGCGTAGATGAGCGGGATCACCGGAGTGCTGGGAGTCATCCCCGCCTCGTGATTCTTCTGGAACTCAACGAAGTCGAAATAGTAGCCGCGGCCCGGCATCTTCGCGGCGCGATCCAGCGCGCGCTTCGAGACCGAAAGGAGGGCGAGACCCGGGGGCATCGCGAGCGCCTTCTGCGAACCGGTGACGAGCACGTCGATGCCGAGTTCGTCCTTCTTGATCGGGAGGGCGCTGAACGAGCTGACCGTGTCGACGATCGAGATGACCTCGGGAAATTCACGGACGACCTTCATGACGGCGGCGATGTCGCTCATGCAGCCACACGACGTCTCGTTGTGGATGATCGTGATCGCGTCGTACTGGCCGGTCGACAGCTCGCGGCGGACGGCCTCGGGATCGACGGGCTGGCCCCATTCGAACTTGAGTGCGCCGGCCTGCTTGTCGTCACGGAGCGCGACGTCGTTCCACTTGTCCGAGAACGCGCCGTTCATGCAGTTCAGCACCTTTTTCTGCACGACGTTGCGGAGCGAACCCTCCATGACGCCCCAGGCGCTGCTCGTCGAGAGGTACACCGGATCCTTCGTGTACATGAGTGCCTGCAGGTCGGGCTGCAGCGACTGGTACAGCGCGACGAAATCGGTGCTGCGATGCCCGATCATGGGCTGAGCCATGGCCCGGAGGGTTTTCTCCGAGACGGCAATAGGACCAGGAATGAACAATTTGTAGCTCAT
>JAJYAR010000404.1 GCA_021779435.1 bacterium | reverse complement strand
CTTCGTTGGCACGGCCACGCTGGCCGCCGCGATGCCTTCTCCCGCCAGCTCCTCGATGCCGGAGAGCGCACGCGTGCCGAATTCCTCTGCCACCTGGCGGGCGCGATCCGGATTCAAATCCACGATTCCGGCCAGCTCGGCGCCTTCCATCTCGCGCCAAACGCGCGCATGGTTCCGGCCGAACTCTCCGGCCCCCACAACGGCCACGCGAATGGGTTTCTTGCTCACGATCCTTCTTCCGCCTCCCCCGGCTGGGGCGCGAAGGCTTGAATGGCAATGCCGCCCTGGTCCGCGGCATCCAGCAGCGTGTCGCGCTCGAGGAGCAGCGTGCGCCCCGCATCAATGGCCAGCGCCGTGGCATGCGCGCCGAGCATCACCTCGATCGTCCGCCGGCCGATCACCGGAACGTCGAAGCGCATATCCTGGCGCGGCTTGCTCACCTTGGCGACGACCAGGCGCTGCCCGCCGGCGAGGCGTGCGGCGCGTTCGATGGCCTCGTCGGTGCCCTCCATGGCCTCGACGGCCACGCAGGCAAGGTCGCGCACCACCACGGTCTGGCCGATGTCCAGCCCGGCGATTCGCCGGGCGATGCGCCGCCCATACGCGATGTCCGCGGCCTCTGCCGCGTCCGGCGCGCGGCGCGTCAGGACGCCTTCGGCCGGCAGCAGCGGCCCTAGAAACTTCGTCGAATCCACCAGCTCGATGCCCTCGTCCTCAAGGACGCGTGCGACGGCCCCGATCAGCGAGTCGGTGTTCCTGGCCGGAAGCGAAAAGAGCAACTTCGCCAGCCGCCAGTCCGGACGGATCGAGCTGAAAATCTTATTGTGCTTCACCTGCCCGGCCATCACGGCGCGCTTCACCCCCTCCTGGTGCAGCAGCGCGATCCCGCGGCTCAATTCGCCCAGGCTGATCCAGTGCAGCCGCCGGGCCGCGCCCTCGATGGCCGGCGAAGCCTCCTCGCGGATGGCGATCACCGTCATTTCGATTCCCCGGCGGCGCGCGCCTTCGAGGACAAGGAAGGGGAAATCGCCGTTTCCGGCGATGAGCCCCCACCCTGCGACCGAGTTGTCCACGGCGGCGGCCATGAGCGGTCCTATTTCGTCAGCCCGCGTTCGGTGGTGGTCTCGAGAAATTGAATCAAGGCTATGACGTCCTCGGAGTGAGCCAGGGTTCCGCGCATTTTTTCGAGCGCCTGCGAGGTGTTCAGCTTCGAACGGAGAAGGTAGCGGTAGGCCTGTTCGATCGGCCCGATCCGCTCCGGACCGAACCCCCGCCGCTCGAGCCCCACGCGATTGATGCCGTAGCAGCGGGTTTCCCGCGGGCCGACAATGAGGGAAAAGGGAGGGACGTCCTGCGTGATGATGGTTCCCGCGCCGATGTAGCAATGGCGGCCGACGCGAACGAATTGGTGGAGCAGGCAAAACGAGCTGATATTTGCGTAGTCCTCGACCTGGATATGGCCTGCCAGTTGCGCGCCGTTGGTCAGAATCACGCGGTCGCCGATTATGCAGTCGTGCCCGATATGCGCGTAGGACATGATGAGATTGTGGCTGCCCAGACGGGTGACGCCGCCTCCCTTGATGGTTCCGCGGTGCACGGTGCAATATTCGCGAAAATCGTTCGCCTCGCCCGCTTCCAAGCGCACGCACTGGCCGGTGTACGTCAAGTCCTGCGGATCGCCGCCAACGATGGAAAAGGGGAAAAAATGGTTGTCGCGCCCGAAAGTGGCAGGGCCCTTTACGACAGCGTGCGGTTCCACGACGCAGCCGTCACCGAGTTCCACATCGTCTCCGATGATAGCGTACGGGCCGACTCGCACGCCGCAGCCCAGCCGCGCCGAGGGGGAGACGATTGCCTGCGGATGGATTTCGCTCATTGCGCTTTCTCGGCCGTCGCGGCGGCGTCCGGCTGTTCCTCCTCGCGGTCGATCATCTTGCACATCAGAGTGGCCTCGGCCGCCAGCTCGCCATTCACCGTGGCGCGGCCCTCCAGTTTGCAGAATCCGCCGCGCCAGGCAATGACGTGCATTTCCAGACGCAACTGATCTCCGGGAATCACCGGGCGCCGGAAGCGCGCGTCATCAATGGCCACGAAGTACAGAATTTTATTCTCGCGGTCCGGGACCTCCCTCAGCAGCAGCAGTCCGCCTGTCTGCGCCATGGACTCGATGATCAGCACGCCCGGCATGACGGGCTTGCCCGGAAAATGGCCCTGGAAGTAGCTTTCATTCATCGTGACGTTCTTGATCCCCACGATGCGCTTCCAGCGCTCCATTTCCTCGATGCCATCAATCAAGAGAAAAGGATAGCGGTGCGGAAGAATTTTCTGGATATCGTTGATGTCGAGGAGCATGGTTGACCTCGTTAGGAAGGCGCCGATTCCCCGCCGCCCAATCAAATGATTCTATACGAAATATCCGGCCCGCGGGAGTCGCCTCCGCGCCGGAACATGCATGGCGGAGAAGCCAGTCTGCGCGCGGGCGAGTGCCGGACCGTCGGCGGCGCGCCCCGCACGGCGCCGGCAATCACTCCACAAATTCGCCGGTAAGTGAAGGCCGAAAGGTTTGACTTGCCAAACGTTTTTTTGGTTCCATCAAGGAGAATCTGTCTGTGCCGGCAAGGACGAGTCGCGTGGAGCTGCGCCAACTACAATATTTTATCGCTGTGGCGGAGACGCTGAATTTTCACAAGGCAGCCGACCGGCTTCACGTCACGCAATCCTCCGTCAGCCGCCAGGTGCAGCAACTCGAGCAGGAGCTGGGGGCGACGCTGGTCGTGCGCGACCGGAAGAAGGTGCAACTCACCGAGGACGGCCAGCGCGTCGCGGTGAAGGCCAGGAAGCTGCTCGCGGCAGCGGCGGAACTGGCCGCGCTCGGTCGCGGGGAGAAACGGGTCGCCAGCCTGAAGGTCGGCGTCGGCATACCGTTGGCCAAGAGCATCCAGCCGCTCGTCACCGAATTTGCCCGGAAATTTCCGAATGTTGACGTCCAATATCAGGACATCATCTTCCCCGGCTTGCAGAACAAGGCTCTCTCCAAGGGCGATATTGATGTGGGCATCCTCTGGCCTCCCGTGGACCGTTCACGATTGTGTTCCGAGCGGCTTTTCGACGAGTGGTTTCGCGTGATTCTGCCGAGGACCAGCCCGCTCGCCCGGAGGCCGAAGCTGCGATTCAAGGATCTTGCGAATCAGGTGCTGATCCTCCCGGACCAGACGGCCGCCAATAATCGCCGGGTGCTGCAAGCGGCACGCCATGCCGGAGTCACGCTGAAAGTGGCGCGCACCAACGCTCTGCCTCACGAAGCTGGGGCGGCGCTGGTCGCATCGGGGAAGGGAATCTATGTGCTTG
>JAJYAR010000403.1 GCA_021779435.1 bacterium | reverse complement strand
TTATAAACTATTGCCTTCGGCAAAGACAAGTGACGTTTGTCCACATTGCGATTGACGAAAGAGATATGTTTCGCTACATAAACTTGGGCGATCACCGGTTGCGCGCGGTTTTTGCTGGGCGCAGACGGGGATGGCTCAGAAAGTCCATAGGCTTCAACTCTGGAGAGAAATATGTCCAACGCCTTCGTTTCCTTTTACGCCTGGACCGCCTGCCTGGGCGCTCGCCTCCGCAGCGATCGCAAGGCCCTGGAATCGCTGGAATGGGCTGTGATCGCCGCGGTGATCGTCGTGGTTGCAATCGCCGCCTACAATAGTGTGCTGGGTGGCGTAACTACCTTCTTCGGCAACGTGAGCTCCTCGCTGGGCGGAGTGCAGCCCACTTTCAGCTAATCCCGTTTCGGGGAAGCCGGGCCGGTGCGGGACGAGAAAGGAATGCGCGGGAACTTTCACAATGCGACACCTCGGCCCGCGCCGGCGTCTGGGCGTTTGAGACACGATATCTAGCCGGGCCGCTGCGACTGCGAAAACGGGTTCGTCACCGATGAAGCGATCAAGCGGAGAGTCTGGCATAGTGGTCGGGAGGGGCGGAGCCGCCGCGGCGCTTCGGCGTGACCGGCGCGGCCTGGAATCGTTGGAATGGGCAGTGATCGCCGCGGTCATCGCGCTTTCGGCGATGGCCGTCTATCCGGTCGTGCTGGGTGGCATGGCGAATTTCTTCAACGCCGAAAATGCGGCGCTGGGGACACTGACCGTGAGTCTTGGCTCATGATGCGCACCATCCGGAGAGCGACGGCGGCAAAGGGCGCGCACGGCTGCGAATTTTCGACGGCATCGCGGCCGGCATTCCGGGTTTCGTCAATTGCGAGCAATCGAACGGACCGATACGCATCTCATGCCGGCGGTCGTCCTGTGGCCACGCGGGTCGCGCTGACGCCCGCGGTCGGGTGGGGCGCCGGTTCCGCCGCCTGGCGAGAAGCGCTCTCACCACATAACAACGGCATCGCAACCGCTCGCGCGGCGCGGAGGCCGCAATGATCACGCCCTACGCCGAGTGGGCGCTCGTTGTCCCCCTCGCCGCTGCTGCCTGGCAGGATGTTCTGCGCCGGGAAGTGGCCGACTGGACGTGGGTGAGCCTCGCGGCGGTCGGCTTGCTCCTCCGGCTGACCGCCGGGCCGCGCGGCCTCGTGTTCAGCGTCGGCGCGGCGGCGGTCGTGTTCGCGTGTCTGCTGGTGGTCTACGCGCGCCACGGCATCGGCGGCGGAGACGTGAAGCTCATCGCCGCTATGGCGCTCGGGCTCGCTCCCTTCGCCACGCTGCGTTTCGTCGTTGCCACGGCCATCGCCGGTGGCGCACTCGGACTGCTGTATCTGGCGATCCGCCAGAGCCGTAGCACGGAGCCGGCGCCCGCCGGCTCGAGCCTCGCCGCTCGGCTCTGGGCGATCGAACGCTGGCGCGCCCGGCGCAGGGGAATCCCCTACGCCGTCGCAATCGCGCTTGGCGCCGTTTGGACTCTTGCCCCCATTGCGAGGCCATAAGCCATGCAACTCCGTATCATCGCCGCTGCCGCCCTGCTGCTGGCTGCCGTCGGGCTCGGCTTCCTTGCCTGGGCAGGCCTGAATGCCCGGAACGCCGCGCAGCAGGCGCAGGTCCAGCAGCAGGGGCCAATCGTGGCGACCGAAAACGTGGTCGCGGCCGCCCATGCGCTTCCCGCGGGAACACTCGCCCGCGACAGCGATTTCACCGAGGTTCGGCTTCCCGTGGCGCAGGTGCCGGCCGACGCGATCCGCGTCACGAAGGACGCCATCGTCAATCTGCGCGGCGCGCTGATCCGCAAGTATGTCGATGCCGGCACGCCGCTGTCGCCGAACGACATTCTCCGTCCGCGCGACCGGGGCTTCCTCGCCGCCGTGCTCAGCCAGGGCATGCGTGCGGTATCGATAGCGGTGGATGCGGTGACCGGCGTTTCCGGCCTGATCTGGCCGGGGGACCATGTCGACGTGCTGTTGACGCAGCACATGAACGTCGCCGGCGCGCCGCTCGCCGAAAGCGTGTTCTCGGAGACGGTGCTGCGAAACGTCCGCGTCATCGCGATCGACCAGAAAATCGTGCAGGGTGCCACCGGAAACGCGGCCACGGCGGCCGCTTCGGCGGGCGCGCAGGTCTATCGCACGGTGACCCTGGAAGTGAGCCCGCCGCAGGCCGAGAAAATAGCCGTCGCGGAACGGCTCGGCGCGCTTTCGCTCGCCATGCGTCCGGCGTCGGAGGAGCCCCAGGTGGCCAAGCTACCCGGTGAAGAGGTGCACAGTCCGGCAACGATGTTCGCATCGGGTGTGTCGCCGGCGCTGGCAAGGGCGGAGAAGCCCGTCGGAGCCAGGATGAAGATCATTCAGGGGGCCGCGCATAGCGAGGTGAAATTCCCATGACCAGCAAAAACAACACCACCGCCCGGCGTGGCGCTCGTTCCGCTTTACGGACCGCTTCCCGGGGCCCGTCCAGGTTGGGTGCCGGCGCTGCCCTGCTGCTCGGGCTTGGCTGCCTGATATTGGCCGGCGCGGCGCCGGCA
Source organism: bacterium (assembly GCA_021779435.1). The sequence continues at coordinate 813 of JAJYAR010000403.1, read as the reverse complement.
CCAGACAACGGTGCTTCGGCCACCACGCCTGCGCCGAGGACGCTGGCGGAGGTGCCGCTGCATACAGGAGATCACACAGGCTTTGGGCGCGTGGTGCTCGATCTGCCGAAAGCCGCGCACTACAGTGTGAAACGGATCGGGGACGAAGTGCGAGTGCAGGTCGCCGGAGGCGCGGTGCAACCGAAGGGCGACCCGCCGCGCAACGTGCAGGCCATCGTGCCGAAGGCCAACGGGGTGCTGCTCCGCGTCGCGTCCGACACGCACGAGCACACATGGCGGATCGGAAGGCACCTCGTGCTCGACTTCTTCGCTCCTCCCGCCGCGGTGGCGACTGCCGACGCCGCGGCCGGACCGGTCATGCTGGCCGATGCCGCGGCAAGCGACGTTCCGTCCCTGCCGGCCAGGCGCGATACCGTCGCGGCGATACCGGACGCGGCTGCCGCTGATGCTGCAGCGCCGGCGTCCACTGCCGCGCGGGAAGTGTTCGCCACCGCGATCACGCCGGCTATTGCCACGGCGGCGCCGGTGATGCCGGTGAAAACCGTGGCCGCAGTGGTGCCGGCAGCCGCGACCGCGGCGCCACCGTCCGCGGTGCCGGCCGTGACGCCCGCCACGCCGGTCGCCGCGCCCGCGGCACCGCAAAAGCTGGTCGTCGGCGTGGGTGCCGGCATTCTCGTGCAGCTGTCGGGCCCGGCCGCGACCGTTCTCGCCGCCGACCCGACGATCGCGAGAGTGGAGGCGGCATCACCGAAGAGCATCTTCATCATCGGCGTAAGGCGCGGCGCGACCAACGTGATCGCGACGGACCAGGGT
>JAJYAR010000402.1 GCA_021779435.1 bacterium | reverse complement strand
CCGATCTCGCACTGCGATCCCCCAGCTTTGCGCCAATTGTCATGGCAACCCGGATTTCATGCGCCGCTACCGGCCTCAGCAGCGCGTCGATCAGCTCGAGCTGTATAAAACAAGCGTCCACGGGAAGCGCCTGGCGGCCGGCGATGACACCGTGGCGACGTGCATCGATTGCCACAGCGTCCACGATATTCGCGCGGTGAAGAATCCATTGGCTCCGGTCTACCCGGTGCGCCTGCCCGCCACCTGCGGGCGATGCCATGCCGATGCGAAAAAGATGGCGAAATATGGCATTCCGACGAACCAGTTGGAGCAGTACTACACCAGCGTTCATTGGGAGGACCTGAAAAATGGCGACCTGGGAGCTCCCAACTGCGCTTCGTGTCACGGCAACCACGGCGCCAAGCCGCCGGAGGTGGCCTCCGTCGCGGCAGTTTGCGGCAGTTGCCACGTGTTGTTCGCGCAGCTCTACGACAAGAGCGTGCACGAGCCCATCTTTTCGGGCGCCTCGGGCGGCGGCGGATGCATCACGTGTCACAGCAATCACGGGATTCAACAGCCTTCGACGGCGATGCTCGTGGGCCCGAAGGCGGTCTGCTCGACCTGCCATGAATCGGGATCGCAAGGCGCAAAAACCGCCGCGCAGATGGCGCAGTGGATCGACGGGTTGGGAGCCGCTCTCAAGCGCTCCGACGCGGTCCTTTCGGAAGCAGACAAGTCCGGCATGGAGGTCTCGGAAGCGCAGATCCGGCTGGACGACGGCCGCGAGAATCTCGTCAAGGCGCGTCTGGCGCTGCACTCGTTCCAGCCCGAAGAGATGCATAAACCCATCGAAGCCGGGACGAAGATTGCCGCCGAAACGCTGAAGGCCGGCGAGGCCGCGCTGCACGAGAAAAATATCCGGCGGATCGGCCTGGCGGTATCTGTGTTCTTTATCGCCATCACGGTGCTGGCAATCCGGCTCGTGATCCGGCGGCTGGAAGCAGACGGCTCGGGTTATCTCGAGCCTTCGAAGTCATCTTAACCAAAAGGAGAATCATGAAGACACTCGCCATCGTATTCGTCGCGGCCTGCGGGCTCGCGGCCGCCGGCGCCCCGGAGGGGAAAACCGTGTTCGAATCCAAATGCCAACCCTGCCACGGCCCCGCCGGCGAAGGGAAACCGGCGATCGCAAAGATGTTTAAGGTCGATATGCGTCCGTTGGGCTCGAAAGGGGTTCAGTCGAAGTCCGACGTGGAGTTGAAGAAAATCATCACGACGGGCAATGGCAAGATGAAGGCCGTGGCAGGTTTGTCCGGAAAACAGTTGGACGATGTGGTCGCCTTCCTACGCACGCTCAAGCAATAATTTCTTGCTGCTGATAACATAATCGAGCGTTGGATCAATGGGCCAAAAGCATTGGTTCTGGGCAACGCTGACACTATCGAGCATCACGCTTGTAGCCTTCGTGTTCGCGGGGTGGGAGCTGGTGGAAAACCGCTTCTTCCGCGACGCTAACTACCTGACGCTGCACTATTTGTACATCACGCGCGGCGTTGCATCGTCCCTGGTGCTGACGTTTTGGGCCGCCTGGTTCGTCCTGCGGCAGCGGCGCCAAAGCGAAGAGGACCTGCGGCGTTCGAATGAGCGGTACCGCGGACTGCTCGAAGATTTCCCCGGTGGGGTGATTCTCTACGACAAGGAACTCCGGGTCGTGGAATGGAACGCATCCGCCGAACAAATGTACGGCTACCGGAAGTCGGAAATCGCCGGTCGTCCGTTGCCGACGGTCCCCAGCGAGAGAGTCGAAGAACTACGGGAGTTTATGCGGCAGGTGGACGGCGGCGAGCCCGTCCTGAACGTCGAAACGATGCGGCTGGACCGGAACGGAGTTCCTTTTCCGGTCCAACTGAGCCTCCGGCCATTCCGCGAGCGTGGTGAGGCGATCCACTACCTGGAGGCTACCTACGACATTCGGGAACGCGTCCGTTGGCGCGATGCGATGGTTGAGCTCGAGAAACTCACGAGCATGGGAAAAATGGCGGCTGGAACCGCGCATCATTTGAACTCGCCTCTGGCGGCCCTGCTGTTGCGCGTGGAGCTCATGCGCGAGCGCATCGGCGATGACGGCGATCTCGCCCGGATCGAAGAGGGACTGAAGTTCTGCCGCCATTTTGTGCGGCGTCTGCTCGATTTCTCGCGGTCCGGGCCGGTAAACAAGGAAATTCAGGATGTCGAGGCCGCAGTGCAATCCGTCGCGGCCTTTTTCCAGCCCGTGATTCAGGCCCGGCACGCGACCCTCACGGTGGAGACGGAGCAGGGTAGAGGCTTGCGAGTCTGCGCGGACCGCAATCTCCTGGAGACGGTACTGCTAATTCTCTTGAGCAACGCATTGGATGCGGTCCCAGCGGGTGGCGAGATAGGCATGTGGTGCGGGCCGAGCCGGGACGATCAGGCCGAAATCGCGGTTCGGGACAATGGGGCGGGCATCAGCTCGGCCGACCTGGCTCGGGTTTTCGAACCGTTCTTCACCACCAAGGAGCCAGGGAAGGGCACCGGCCTGGGCCTCGCCATCGCGCGAAACTTTGCCAACGAGCATGGCGGCTCGATCCGCTTGGAGAGCGAACCCGGGAAGGGCACCACAGCGATCATCGGGCTGCCCCTGGTGACGGCGTCCGTACCTGCGGAGGGAGTGTTGCGGTGAAGCGCGGCCCGGCCATACTGGTAGTCGACGACGACGCGGCGCTTGGGGCGACGCTGAAAGAATCGCTTTCGCGCGAGGGCTACGAGGTCGAGGTGGCACAGTCGGGCGCCGAAGCGCTGGCCATACAGGCCGCGAATCCCGCCATTGCGCTCGCGCTGGTCGATCTGATCATGCCGTTGATGGACGGCCTCACGCTGACGGTGGAGTTGCAGCGGCAGGATCCGGACATCGCGGTGGTCATCATGACCGGCTATGGCACGATCGAGTCCGCGATCGAAGCGATCAAAAAGGGCGCCGAGGATTACATTACCAAGCCTTTCGACTACGAGGCTGTGCGGAAGAAGATTGCCCGCCTGACCGAGGTGAAGGAACTGCGCGAGCGCGTGGTGCAGTTGGAAAGCCACCTGGAGCGGCACGCCTGCTTTGAAAGCATCATTGCGGTGTCGCCGGCGATGGAGCGCGTACTCGAGCGGGCGCGCCTGGCGGCCGCCACCGACGCATCCGTACTCATTCTTGGAGAAACGGGCACTGGCAAAGAGATGCTCGCCCGAGCCATCCACCAGGCCAGCCGGAGGGCGCGGATGCCGTTCGTTGCCGTCAACAGCGGCGCACTGCCACGGGAACTTGCCGAAAGTGAGTTATTCGGGTTCCGGCGCGGCGCTTTCACCGGAGCCTATGCCGACGCTCCCGGCATTTAGA
>JAJYAR010000401.1 GCA_021779435.1 bacterium | reverse complement strand
CAGCGTGTGTGCCCCGAGCGCGCCGGCGATTGCGGACAGGCTGGGTTCTCCCCCTAGGGCGCGGCGCTGCGTCCGCCAGGAGATACTCCGGCCGAGCAGGGTCATCGCGAAAAACACCGAGTGATACAGCATCAGCACGGGCGCGAGCAACGTGGAGAGCACGGTTTCCAACACCACCCCGCCGATCACGTCGGCCCGGTCGCCGAAAGCGGAGCGGAGGTCGGGCTTGCGCCAGAGTGCGACCAATGCGGCGAATTTCGGCAGCAGCAGGACGCCGATCGTGTACCAGAACAGGCATTGGGCCTGCGTCACGTAGGACAGGTGCGCGAGGCCGGCGAGACCGTGCGCCATCCGCGGGTGCGCGGCCGTGGCATCGAACCGGGCTGCGATCACCACCGAAAGGACGAGAAACACCAACCACAGCGGCGACGCGAGATACGAGAGGATGCCCAGCGCGAAGTGCACGCGATTGGCCGGGTGAAAGCCTCGCGCGACCACCAGCCGGGCGTGCTGCAGATTGCCCTGCAGCCAGCGCCTGTCGCGCTGCGCGAATTCGACGATGTCCCCGGGGCACTCCTCATAATTGCCGTCCATCTCGGCCGCCAGCCAGACTTCCCATCCCGCGCGCCGCATGAGCGCGGCCTCCACGAAATCGTGGCTCATGATACGGCCACCGAACGGGCCCTCGCCGGGCAGTTCCGGCAGCGAGCAATGGCGGATGAATGGCTCCAGCCTGATGATCGCGTTGTGGCCCCAGTAGTTGGCCTCGCCCAGCTGCCAGTAATTCAGTCCGGCCGCGAAGACCGACCCGTAGAGGCGCCCGGCGAACTGCTGCATGCGGGCGAGCACCGTTTCGCTGTTCGCGAGGCGCGGCACGCCCTGGATGATGCCGACGCCCGGGTTGTGCTCCATCAGCTGGACCAACCTCACGATGGCCTCGCCGGTCATGATGCTGTCGGCGTCTATGACGACCATGGTGTCGTAGTTGCCGCCCCAGCGGCGGCAGAAGTCGGCGATGTTTCCCGACTTCCGGTTGATGGCGATGCGCCGCTTCCGGTAGAAAATCCGTTTCTGTGCACCGAGCCGCTGCACGAGGGCCAGCCACGCGGCCTCCTCCTCGACCCAGCGGTTGGGGTCGGTGGAGTCGCTCAGGAAAAAGAAGTCCGCGTTTTCGAGGCGGCCGGTGCGCGCCAGCGACTCGTACGTGATCCGCATGCCCTCGACCACGCGATCGACGTCCTCGTTGCAGATCGGCATGACCACCGCCGTGCGCGCCTTCACGGGCCGTGCCTGCTCGTCGGGAGAGAGCGCGTCGGTGATCCGGCACGGGTCGCCTCCCCGGGACAGCTGGAAACAACCGATGACGGCCTGAGCCGCGCCCAGAGCGATCAGGACGGACAGCACCGAGAACACCGCAAGATGGAGTGCCCTCCAGACATCGTATCCGGTTCTCCAATGCAGGTCCGCCATCAGCAGCACGGCCGGTCCCGCGATCAGGACGACCAGTGAAATCAAGCGGTGCCGGCGGCGGGAAACCTCCCGCCTGTCGAGTCCGGCGGGATCGAAACGCGACAGAATCATCGTTCAGTGCAGGACAACCCAGGCGACGCCGAAGAGACCGAGCAACGACAGCCAGGCGGCGGCCTCGCGCAGGGAACGCCAGACTCGGGACGCGAGCTGGAGCGCTCCCGCCGGCCTCCGGAGACCGAAGACGAGTTCGGCAGTGGGCATGGTGCGCAGGCTCAGCTCAGGCCCGGGCTCGAAGGCATTCCCGGCCAGCGAGGCGGTGAGTGGATGGGGCAGCGGCTCCGGCGCGAGAAAGGTGTCGGCCCATTGCGGGGGGAAATCGGCCAGGACCAGGGCGAGACGCCCTTCGGCGCGGACGCGGGCATTCGACCAGGGGCCCCAATTTCCGGCCCTTGCGAACCATTCGCCGATCCTGGCGCGCGTGACGTGCATCGCGGCCTCGACCGGCTCCTCCCAGGGGAAGGCGAGGACGCGCTCCGCAGCCTCCTGCAAGATTGTGGAGGCGTGATGGTTGAGTCGGACGCGACTTTCGAGCTGATGTGCGCGAAGATAGCTTTCTACGCGCAGAAAGGCTTCATCCCAAGCGGGATCCGCAGGCAACGCAGTCGCGGCGTACGGGTATGGTTCTTGACGGTCGGATTGCATGCGTGAGTGGCGCCGGGCTGGTGTGCCGACAGTAAGGTTAGATCGGGGAGGATTCCGACAGTTCCAGACCTATTCAGGCCGCGAAAGCCGCTGATGGATAGTGTCTTGAGCTACTCGACCCAGCTCGAGATTCGGTCCCGGGGAATTACGGAGACCAGGTGCTCGAATGAGCGAATCTTATCGGGAGCGTGGCTGGATTAGGCGTCGCGGATCTTTCGGGCGGCGGGCCAGGCACTGCCTAGTGTACGCTCCATTCGAAGAGCGATGGGATCGGAGCCTTCGGGGCGTCGGGGAATACGAGCCGCAGGTAGCGGGCGGTTCCGGCGGCGTCGATCTGGACGGGCGAACCGGTGGCCGGCTGGCGGGTGAAATCGGCCACTGCCTTCCAGTGGCGTCCGTCGGGTGAGGACTCGAGCATGAACCGATAGGATTTCCAGGCGTACTTGAAGCGTAGGTCCTGGCGTGCGAATCGCAGCTCCCGACCGAGGTCGAGCTGCAACCAGGCGCCGTGCGAACCGGGGGCGGCGGACCAGCGGGTGGCGTAGTTGTCGTCGACCGCGAAGCCTGCCCGGGTGTGCGGGCCGCAGGTTGAGGCCGTCGCGTGCGCCCCGAAGGCGAGGCTGGTCGCTTCGTCCCTGCCCTGGACGAGCGATGGGCCCGCGTGGGAAGGGACGACGGTATGGATCTGTCCTTGAGCCGTGAATACGATCGGGTCGATGCACACCTGCCGTCCGATGAAGCGGGGATCGAAGGGAATGCTCTGGCGGTGGTAGAGGATGTAATCGCGTCCGCCCAAGTGGAGAATTCCATTATGGCCGGGGCTGACGATGTTTTCGGCGTGATGGGTCGAGAGGATGGGACTGTTGGAGCCCTCGGCGAAGGGGCCGAACGGAGTCTTGCCCACGGCGTACCGCACGCAGTACGTGTCCTCCGTCGTCTTGCCGGCCGAATACAGCAGGAAGTACAGGCCGTGGCGTTTCACCAGGATGGGGGCCTCGAAATAGTGGGCGGGCGTGACGTCGTGCACGGGGCCGTCGAGCGTGGCCATGTCAGGCTTCAGCTTCGCCGCCCAGCAGCGTCCGTTGACCCAGTTCCAGCCGGAGCCCCAATACACGTAGGCCTGGCCGTCGTCGTCGAGGAACAGCTCGGCGTCGATCATGTGGTAACCCGGGCGGAAGTTGGCGGGGATCATCGGCCGGTTGCCGAGGCTGTTGC
>JAJYAR010000400.1 GCA_021779435.1 bacterium | reverse complement strand
CGACCTCTTGACGCTTCACACCTAGGTCAGTTCCCTGATCGCGCTCTTGATCGCGGCGTCCACCTGTTGCCGGTCGGCCTCGGCATCACCCATCACGGTGTCCCAATCGAGGCGCAGGTACGCGGACCGGTTGCTGCTCTTCAACACCAGCGTCTGCAGACCGCGTTGCTGGCCGAACGCGTAATCGGTCGCGTAGCCGAGAAGGTTGTGGACGCCCGCGTTCCAGACGCCACATTGGACCGCGTCGATGATCGCGGCCATTCGGCGGTGGAATTCCCGAGGCACGTCGAGTGACAGGAGGCTCTTGTCGACCAACGGGGAGGCAGTCATGCTGCCATTATGACCCTGTGTGAAGGCGCGCGAACGAACGGCAATCGAAACCCGCCGTCCGTCATGCGGTCTTTGCCGCTCCGCGACACGTTGCTCCTTGCGGTTCCGACTGCGATGATGCCGGCAGACCCGCCTGATCCGGCTTTGCACGGGCGGCGCGGGTTGGCTTCCCCGGACCCGACGCCCGGACAGTGGCTCGCGGCAATTCCACCGCCTGCAGCGCAGGCATTCCGACCGAATCGGACCCGTTGACACATGCCGATCTTCCGACAGCTCTTCGACCCCCAATCCTCGACTTACAGCTACCTGCTCGGCGATCGGACCACGGGTGAGGCCATCCTGATCGATCCCGTGTTCGAGCAGGCGGCGCGCGACGCGGCGCTCGTCCGGGAACTGGGTCTCGCGCTCGTCGCCACGCTCGACACGCACGTTCATGCCGATCACGTGACCGGAGCCTGGCTCCTGAGGAAACGCCTGGGCGGAAGAATCGCCATCTCGGCGGCGAGCGGCGCCCGAGGCGCGGACATCCGGCTCGCCGATCGCGACCGGATCGATTTCGGTGGACGCCATGTCGTCGCCCTCGCAACCCCGGGCCATACCGATGGCTGCATGTCCTTCGTGCTGGACGACGAAAGCATGGCGTTTACCGGCGACGCGCTCCTGATCCGCGGCTGCGGACGCACCGATTTCCAGCAGGGCAGCGCACACGGGCTCTACGTGTCGATCAAGACCCGGATCTTCACCCTCCCCGACGATTGCCTGCTCTGGCCGGCGCACGATTATCGCGGCCTGACGGCGACGAGCGTAGCAGAGGAGAAGGCGCACAATCCGCGTCTCGGCGGCAATGCTTCGGAAGCGGATTTCGGCGGCTACATGCAGAACCTCGGCCTGCCGCATCCCAGGCAGATCGACGTGGCCGTGCCCGCCAACATGATGTGCGGCCGACCCGCCGACGAGGGGTCGGCGAGCCGCGAGCCGAGCTGGGCGCCGCTCACCTTCACCTTCGCCGGGTTCTGGGAGATCGAGCCCGGCTGGGTGGAGGAGCATCGCAGCGGGCTGCAGATCGTCGACGTGCGCGAGCCCGACGAGTTCGCCGGGTCACTCGGCCATGTCGCGGGCGCCCGGCTGCTTCCGCTGGGCGATCTCGTGCAGCACGCCGGAGACCTGGCGAAGGACCGCCCCGTAATCACCGTATGCCGCTCCGGCACGCGGTCGGCCCAGGCCGCCACGATCCTCAAGAAGGCCGGCTTCGAAAAGGTCGCCAACATGGCGGGCGGCATGCTGCGCTGGCGCGCGCAGCGCCTGCCCACGCAAGGCGCGCGGGACTGACGGTCGCCAGTGATTCCGGGCACCCCACCCCTTTCTCCGCTTCCTCTACTGAAATGGACGAGCGTGTTGCGCAATGTCGCCGAGTTGGCGACCATACGGGCCGTCGAAGCAATCCGGTCCGGCGCGGCAGAGCGGGCCGGTCAAAGCGAACCGGGGCCGTCGAGGCAAACCTCCTGACGCGATGCACCATGGCTCGGCGTGCGTGATGGCATGCCTGGAAAGGATCTACCCGTGAACAGGCGAGCCGTATTGCGCCTCGTCGTCGTTGCCGGCGCGATCGCGTACATCGCCTGGACCGGACTCAAGCCGAAGCCGGACGCGAACGACGCGCAACTCGCCGCTCCAATCGCGACCGATGCCAATGCGTTCACCCTCGGCACGCTGCAGTTCAGCGCCTGCCAGCTGCCGCAGAAGCGCTCGGGCGCGACCACCAGCGCGTTCTGTGCGCCATTCTCGGTCCCGGAAAACCGCGCCGACCCGAACGGACGCAAGCTCGACCTGCGCCTGGCGCTCCTCAAGAGCGATGCACCGGCGACGGATCGCGACATCGTCGTCTATCTTGCGGGTGGGCCCGGCCAGTCGGCGATCGATACCTGGCCGCAGATGGCCGCGGCGCTCGCGCCGCTGCGCAAGCATCGTCACATCCTGCTGCTGGATCAACGCGGCACCGGCGGGTCGAATGCGCTCACCTGCAAGGACCAGGATGCATCCAGCGCAAGCGGCAGTCGCCTCGACCCCGACGAGGTTCGCGAGCGTACGCGCGAATGCCTGCGCGCCGTGGAGAAACGAGCGGATCCGCGCTACTACACGACGACCGTGGCGGCGGAGGATCTGGAAGCCGTGCGCCAGGCGCTGGGCGCGCCGTCATTCGACCTGATCGGCGTTTCCTACGGAACGCGACTGGCACAGCAATATCTGATGGACCACCCCGAAGCCGTGCGCAGCCTGGTGCTCGACAGCGTGGTGCCGAACGAGCTCGTGCTCGGCGAGGACTTTGCGCAGAATCTCGAAGCCGCACTCAAGGCACAATTCTCCAGCTGCACGCGTACGCCCGCCTGCGCCAAAGCCTTCGGCGACCCTTACGCCAGCCTGATCGCGCTGCGCGATCGATTGCGAGCGCAGCCCAGGACCTGGGACTACCGGGATCCAGTCACTTTCGCACCGGCCCATCTGCGCCTCGACGACGGCAGGCTGGCCAGCCTCGTACGCCTCTTTGCATACACACCGGAGACCGCAGCGCTGCTGCCGCTTTCCATCTCCGAGGGATTGAAGGGTGATCTTTCCCCGCTGGCCGGGCAGGAGAAGCTGCTTACGGACGACCTCGCGGATCTTTCGGGCAACGCCATGCAGCTGTCGGTGGTCTGCAGCGAGGATGCCGAGCTGCTGAAGCCGCGGCCGCAGGACGCCGACACCGTACTTGGCACGCGACTGATCGAACTGCTCCAGGCGGCGTGCGAGGTCTGGCCGCACGGCGCACGCCCTGCGGATTTCCACGCCGGTCTGAAGACCTCCGTGCCGACGCTGATCCTGGAAGGCGAGCTCGACCCGGTCACCCCGCCGCGCTATGGCAGGCAGGTGCTCGAAGGACTGACTGCCGGCCGCCTGCTCGTCGCCAGGGGCCAGGGCCACAACGTGATCGGCCGCGGCTGCATTCCGAAGCTCGTGGGTGACTTCGTCGACAAGCGGGCCCCGAAATCGCTCGACGCCAAGTGCATCGACGAACTGGGA
>JAJYAR010000399.1 GCA_021779435.1 bacterium | reverse complement strand
CATGTTATGCGAGGCCAGCAGGATCGCCGCGCCGGTTTCGGCCCGGTAGCGCAGCAGCCAGGTGCGCAGCCGGTCGGCCGTGTCGGGGTCGAGGCTCGCGGTCGGCTCGTCGAGCAGCAGCAGGGCAGGACGGTTGACCAGCGCCTTGGCCAGCGCCACCCGCGCCTTCTGGCCGGCCGAGAGCTGGCCGGCGGGGCGGTCGAGCAGCGGCGCCAGCTCGAACGTTTCGGCCAACTCGCCGATGCGCGCCTCAAGCCGGCGCACCGAGTACAGATGGCCATAGACGCGCAGATTTTCTGCCACCGTCAGCCGGTATGGCAATGCGACATAGGGCGAGGAGAAATTCATCCGCTCCAGGGCGGCGAAGCGGTCGTGCGCCATATCGTGGCCGAGAACGCGGACCACGCCGGAATCGGCCGTGATCAGACCCAGCAGCAGCGCCAGCGTGGTGGTCTTGCCGGCGCCGTTGGCCCCCAGGAGGCCAACGATGGCGCCGGCGGGGACGCGGAAATCGATGCCGTCGACCGCGGTGATGGCGCCGAAGCGCTTGCGGAGCGCAACAACCTCGATCGCGTCCACGTCCGCCTACATCGCCGGTCTCGGTCCGGAATCGGACGGAGGGGGAACCAGTGGAGTTGGTGCACTGTCCGCTGGCGGCAGAGAAAGGGTCTGCGGCTGCGGCGCCGGCGCGGCCGGCGCGGGCTCGGTCGCCGGTGCCTTGCCGTCGAGTGGCTGCTGCTCGACCGGTTTGGGCACTGCGGTGCCGGGCATGCTGGTCTCCTGCAGCCAGTCGTGCAGATTGTGGCGGACCTCGTATTCGAACTCTATGTTCATGTCGTCCATCATGCCCTTCGTCAGGGTGTAGAGTAGCGGCCGCAGGGTGGCGTCCGTAGCATCGGGTGGCAGCGTGGTGTTGCGCGCGGCCGACGCCTCGGCAAAGCCGACCCGGTTGTCACCGCTGGTGTAGATATCCAACTCAACTGTGACGTGTCCGCCGATGACCGTCTCGCCGCGATGCAGCGAGGCGTCCTGGATGCGCAGCACCGCGCGGCCGGAGCTACCGCTGGCGACGAGACGGTCCTGGGCCATGCGCCGCAGTGCGTCGAGCGGACGCATCGGCGACAGCCAGGAGATGTCGTCGGGGCTCGGGGTCCAGCCATCCGCCACCTCGATGCTGGCCACGTTGAGGTAAAGCGGGGTCAGGTAGCTGTAGTTCGGCGGTGGGAAGCTCTGCGCGGGCGCCGCGGGCTCCTCGGCGCAGCTGGCCGCCAGCAGTAGCGTCAAGGCGGCGGCGCGCCCGGCGATTCGGAGAAAGACGCGCGTCGGATGATCGGGCACGGCGGTCACGGGCGAAACCCTCCTGCGAGTGCGGGGTGTCCCGCCAGCGTGAACGCGCCGGGCGCTTGCGGTCAACCGCGTCCGCGCAGGCTGGCGCGCGGGAATCCGAAGCCGACGTTGCAGAATTCACAGTTCATGACGATCTCCCCCCCGGTCTGCATCTCGTCCAGCTCGGCAGCGCGGAACGATTCGAGGATTTCGGTCAGGCGTGCGCGCGAGCACCGGCAGCCGAAGGCGAGCGCCCGCGGCGCACCGGCAGCGACGCCCTCGGCGCCGAACAGACGATAAAGCAGCCTTTCGGCGGGCAAGGTGTCGTCCAGGAGCTCGGCATCCGTGAGCGTCCCGGCGAGCGTCACCGCGGTGCGCCAGCTCTCCTCCTGCCCGGCGGCGTCGAGCGTGGGATCGATGCCGCCCTCCCCGGCGATGCGTTCGAGCACCAGGGCTCCGGCGCGCCAGCCTTCCTCGGTGGGGGCGGCGGCGAGGCGAACGAAACTGCGCAGCTGCTCGCTAGTCTGGAAATAATGGTCCGTCATGTCGGCGAGGCTGGCGCCGCTGATCGCGACGATGCCTTGGTGACGCTCGCGGTCCGGGCCCTGATCGACGCTGAAGGCAAGATAGCCGCTGCCCAGCAGCGCGCGGGCGTCCGGCGCCGGGTCGCGAGCAAGCAGTTCATCCAGCGCGTCGGAATCGACCCGCGCATAGGACCGCAGCGCGCCGAACTCGGTGCAGTCGGCGAGCAGTGTGCGCACGGGGCCGTCGCCCTTGCTCTGAACACTGAACGAGCCCTGGAATTTCAGTGCCGTGGCCAACGCTGCGGCGAGCGCCAACGCCTCGCCGACGAGGTGGGCGACGACGGGATGGTGATCGTGACGGGTCAGCAGCGCCTCGGCCAGCGGCCCGAGGCGGACCAACCGTCCACGCACCGGGCGAAGTGGCAGATGGAATCCGAGCACACCGCGCGGCACCACCAGGTCGGGCACGGCGGGGCGCCCGTGATCAAGAAAGTCGGGGATGTCAGACATGCCCGGAAGATAGGCGCGCCCGGTCGGCTCCGCCACCGCCCTCTTGCCGGCGTCTGCCGGCCGGGCTTTCCTCGCCGCAGCGGCAGGAGGACGGCGATGCAGGCGGTCGTGCATGCGGACGGGCGGCTGGTGTTCGGCGGGCTGACCTATCGGGCGGCGCTCGGGCGGGGCGGCGTACGGGCCGACAAGCAGGAGGGGGACGGCGCCACGCCGGCTGCGCTGCTGCCGCTGCGGCGCGTCCTGTACCGCGCCGATCGCGGTCCACCGCCTTCCTGTGCGTTGGCGCGGGAGCCGATCGCGCCCAGCGATGGCTGGTGCGACGATGCCGGTCACCCCGACTATAATAGAATGGTCAGCCTGCCGCATCCCGCGCGACACGAGATGCTGTGGCGGCGCGATGGGCTCTACGACATCATCGGCGTGCTCGGCTGGAACGACTCTCCACCGGATCGCGGCCGTGGCTCCGCGATCTTCCTGCATGTCGCCACGGCGGACTACGCGCCGACCGCGGGCTGCGTGACGCTCGCGGCGGCGGACCTGCGCACCGTGCTGGCGCAGGGCCTGACCTCCCTCCTGGTCCTGGCCGACTGAGTCCTCTCAGCCGGCGCGATTTTCGACCAGGTCGTCGACCACCGCCGGGTCAGCGAGCGTGGAGGTGTCGCCGAGATTCTCGGTCTCGTTGGCGGCGATCTTGCGAAGGATGCGGCGCATGATCTTGCCCGATCGTGTTTTCGGCAGGCCCGGCGCCCACTGGATCGCGTCCGGCGCGGCGATCGGACCGATTTCCTGGCGTACCCAGCCCACCAGCTCCTTGCGCAGCGCTTCGCTCGGCTCGACGCCGACCTTGAGCGTCACGTAGCAATAGATGCCCTGGCCTTTGATGTCGTGGGGAAAGCCGACGACGGCGGCCTCCGCGACCTTCGGGTGCGCCACCAACGCGCTTTCGATCTCGGCCGTGCCCATGCGGTGGCCGGAGACGTTGATGACATCATCCACCCGCCCGGTGATCCAGTAATAGCCTTCGGCATCCCGGC
>JAJYAR010000398.1 GCA_021779435.1 bacterium | reverse complement strand
CTCCCGTCGGTACGTACGCCGGCCGAGCAGCGGACGCACGGCGAACTTCACGGCGCAGACGGCGAACGTGATCGATGCGATCTGCAGCAGAATGCGCGCAGGGGCATCGACCTGCGTGCGGACGAACGCCGATGCATTCGCGGTGATCAGGAACAGGGCGGAGACCCACATCCCGAACGAGACTCCCCTTAGCCGCGCCGGCCACTCGACGGCTCGCGGATGAACCCGTCGCACGAGCCACCCGGCGGCCATTGGCGTGAAGACGACGATCGCCACCGACCCGAGCACGTTCCCGAAAACGTGCGGTGCCGTCTGCCCCAGCACGAACGGCAGCATCACCGGCAGGAGCGCGGCGATCACCATGTTGGTCAGAAGAAACGCTGCGACAACGTACTCCACACGGCCGCGCAGGAAGCTGACGATGACCGGCGCCGCCGTCGCGGTCGGCGTGATCCCCGCAAAGAACGCGGCAAGCGCCACATCGCGCCCCCCGATGAGTCCGCCAGCTGCCCAGGCACCGAAGCCAATCGCGACGTTCGCCATCAGCAGGAAGAGGTGGCTGCGGTGCAGCGCATCCTTCGACAGCCGCGTCTGCAGGAAGACGATGAACAGCATCGCCATGATCAGAGGACGAATCGCCCACGACAGGACGTGCGCCTGGGGTACAAATACGCCCAGGACGATGGAGGCGACGATCGCTGCGGTGCGGCCCAGTCCGGTGGTCACGGTGAAAACGGCCGAGCAAAGCATCCCGCCCGTGCAACGCAATCGCACAGCGGGAAGGGGCGACTCGTGATCCCCAACGCGCGGATTCGTCCGTGTGCCGCCTCCGAATCGGAATCGGGACGTGAGACCGGGAATGAGAATGCCTAAGTCCGGGGGACCGGTGCCGCGTCAGGCGCGGACTGCGCGGGCTGAGTCGAGTTCGACGCGGTCGCCGGCCCGTGGGCCGCCGGCGCGCCCGGGGCGGCGTCGACCGTGGCCACCGCGCCGACAAACAGGGGTTCTCCGTACGGAAAACCCGCCACGCTCGCGACAAGGGCGCTCGCGTGATCGGGAGGCGGCACTGGAGAGTCGGGCGCTTCCTTCGTCCAATCCGTCGAGTGCCTCATGTGCAACGCCATGCGGGTCGAGTCGAGTTCCACGATTCCCAGCGTGAGCCCGGTCTTGAGGTTCTGCCCCGTGCGGCTTGCCCACGCATCGCGCCAGCTGAAGGCCGGAGGCGGGTTCGAGCGGCGCACGAAGAACCGGCCGACGAGCTTGTACCCGAGTCGGTTCGTCTCATTCGCGTCCTTCCGAAGATCGAGCAGGTCGTACTCCCTCCCGCCCACCTTCGCCACGACCCAGGCATGTTCCTTCCAGTAGGACGCTTCGAAACGCCAGGGAATCCCCAGCGCCGCGAGGAGATGGGCCGCGAACACCGCGCGCCCGTCGCAGTCATCCCGCAGATAGGCCCAGCCGCCCGCCCTGCGCCGCTGGATCATCTCGTCCAGCGTCGCGTGGAAATCCTCCACGCCGTACACCCGCATGTCCTCGTCGTAGTCGACAAGCAGATGGGTGACATCGTTTACCATCACCAGTTGCTGAAGGGGGTCGGTCGTGACGGCGCGGATCGCTTTCGCAACCGGCACAATGAAGGGATGATCCGCACGGACGGTTTTCCACATCTGTGTGCGGAAGTATTCCATGCTATGACGATCCATCGTGGCGGAAGCCGGTGCGAAGCCGGAATTTGGCAGAAGAACCGCCAGCGTGATCACAAACGCATTGAGGAACGCGCCGCCGAAACGGCGGAGCGATCCACGCGCCTGAGATTTCCGCCGGTTCGGTGTATCCACGCCGCCTTACATCGGCGTAGGGAAAACTCCGATCGAGCTTTTTCGCCCCGTTGAAGGCGCGGTTGGGACGAATGCGTTGGCGTGCGGAAAATTCCGAAAGATTTTTTCGGGAACCGCCCGGGTGTCGAAAATGAAGCGGGCCGGCCTTGGTCGGCCGGCCCGCTTTGAACCGAGAAAGGGAGTGCTACCGGTGCCGCGAACGCGGATTCAGTCGTGCCGCCTTGGTGGGCGGCCGAAGCCGGCACCGTGCAGCATCGCGGTCGAGGATGGTGTACTTCTGGTGACTCGAAACGGGATGATGCTTCATGTTGTGACGATACCTGTGAATGCGGACCGCCGAAATCCGGCCCTGGTCCCAATGCCAGGTGGGAATCGTTCCCACCCGCGTCCGGGAACCCACGGCCAGCCGCTCAGGTGCGCGGCGTGAACTGGTCGAGCGCGTTGATCCCGAGTTGCTTCTCGAGCTCATCCGCCTGCGAGACGAACTTTTCGAAGCCGCCCTCGCCAAAGAGCTCGTGCTCCCGTTTCTCGAACGTGTCGCCCAGCTTGTCGTATTCGGCGGCCGCCATGGTTTTTCGAAACGCCGGGAACAGAACAGTATCCTCGCGTGCCGCGTGAGGCTCATACATGCGGATGAAGTCGCGGAGCAGTGCGACGACCGTGGCGCGCTGCCGGGGATCGCGCAGGGCACCTTCGTCCCGGACGAGCGTCGAAATCCTTTCCGTCACGCGCCTTCCCGCCTGGTGTTGTGCCGCGAGCACCCCGACCAGTTCAACGTCCAGTCCCGCCTTCCGGAACCGGGGGAACAATTGCTCCTCCTCGAGGCGCTCATGGTAGTCCTCGATGAACGTGCGCACGATGGAAGCGGAGCGTTGCAGCACCGCCGCCGGGACCTCCTGCCCGCCTTCGAGCCGCTTGATCGCCTCCTGGTACACGAGAAGCACGCGCCTGAGCACACCGTGCTCACGCATCAGGTCCTCGACCGGGGAGATATCCTCCTCATTGTCCTTTTCTTCTGCGGCGGGCGAAATCGACGCGCCGACGATACTCAGTCCGACAAGGGTGGAGATGAGCGCGAGAAGCCGGCGCCCGCGGGGGAAGGGCAGGTGGGACATCATGAGGGATGCTGTTTGGCATCATCCTAATCCCCGCGGTGCAGCCTGGATATCAGGCCGCCGGCGACCGGCACTGTAGGACGAACGCGCAGCGCGGCTGCGACGCATCCTGATGGCGGCGCTCAGGCCGGCGGGGAGCGAAGACCGCGCCGTTTCAGCAGCGGCTCGATGGATGGCTCATGGCCCGCGAACTGCCGAAACAACGTCATGGCATCCTCCGTTCCGCCGCGCGAGAGCACGGTTTTCCGCAGGTGCTCGCCATTTGCACGGGTCAATCCTCCGTGTGCCTTGAACCACTCGACGCTGTCGGCATCGAGAACCTCCGCCCAGATATAGGAGTAGTAACCCGCGGAGTATTCGTTGTTGAAGACATGCACGAAGTAGGTGCTCCGGTAACGTGGAGGGATTGCTGCGAACTCCACGCCCGCATCCCGCAGGGCCGCCCGTTC
>JAJYAR010000397.1 GCA_021779435.1 bacterium | reverse complement strand
ACTCGATCTCCTGCTGCCGGAGGACCGCGCTGCTGAGGTCGTTGAATACCGCGAGATCCGTCTTCCCCAGCCCGATGTTCCTGAAGGAGACCGCGCGCAGTTCGTCCGCGGGCGAAAACGAAATCCGGTCGCGCAGACCGCCAGCCAGTTTTTCGAACGCGATTTCCAGCGAACGATGAAACGGCGTGCCCCGGTACTGCTCGAGCGCACGCTGCGCCACCAACAACGCAAGCAGTTCACCTTCCGTGACGTGGACCGTCGGAAACGAGGTCACCGGGTGCGTGTAGCGGTAAGCTTGGATCAGCGGATCGAATTCGATCGGCAGGTCGAGCCGGTCCCGCATGAACGCCAGGTCGCGCAGGACGGTCTTCCTGCAGACGCCGAGAATCGAGACCAGCTTCGTGCAATTCGTCAGGGTGCCGCGCCGCAACTCGTCATGAATCCTGAGCATGCGCTCCAGGGGAGGGCGCGATAGCTGCACACGGGAGGTCATCCATCGGGGCTAACGATTTTCGGACCGTGGGACAAGTAATGTCTCATGGCGGATGCTAGGCTGCACCCATGAAAGCCAAACTCCGCGCCCAGCCCACGCTCGCCGACATCACGTGGTCACACGCTGGTGTATTTCGGCGGGTGACCGCCTGGCCCGAGGCCGCGTTCGAACGGCTCGAGGGCGACACGTGGATCGCCGACCATCCCGACGAGGGCGCCTTCGCCGCGGCCGCCGTCGACGTGCGCGACGCGTCGTGGCGAGGATACCTCGAATTCGTGCCCGCCGCGGAGCGGCATTTTCTCGCGCAATTCCGGTTTAGCCGGATGGAGGCTCTCCAGGTGATCGCCCGCTGTCCGGAGCTCATTCCCGCGATTTCCGAAATTCCAGCGCTCACGATCTTTGTCTCCGCGCATATTGCGCTGCGGGGAAGCTCCAGGCCGGGCTGGGACGAACTCAGTGCCGTCTTCGAACGCTCCGGAGTTTTCGGCCTGCTCGACTGGCTGGGTCTTCCGGCGACCCGGGCGGCACTTGGCGCCTTGCGCAATTTCGCAGATCCCGAAATCCCGCGGCGCTTCATCGCCCCGCTTCGCACGATGCTGTGGGATGGTGTCACTGTCAGGACACTCGAGCACACTCTGGTCGTCACCGATATCGATCTCGCACGCGCCTGCCACCGTCTCGCCGCTTGAGGCTGCGGCCCGGGAGTCCGATTGCGCCGCGGCCCCGCCGCAATCCCGATGACCATTGATGTGGATCAATGCGCGACCGCGCCACGGGGGCTATGCTTCGCCCACACACTCCACCCTCCCATGGCCGAATCCACACTCAGCAATCCATTCTTCGACGTCCGCGAGATTCCCTGCCGCGTGAAGCACGCGCAGATCTTCCAGCGCTGGATCGATCTCCCCCTCGGTTCGCATTTCGTGCTCGTCAACGACCACGACCCCGTCCCGCTCTACTACCAGTTCGATGCCCAGTTTCCCGGCGCGTTCACCTGGGAGTACCTGCTCCGCGGACCGGAGGAGTTTCAGGTGAAGATCACCAAGGTCGCCTCCATCACGGTGCCCGTGACCGGCGAGCCTGGCGCGCAGAAGCAGGTGGAACGCCCCGAGTCCGCCGAAATGGATCAGGTCGACGCCCGCGGGCTCGTCCCGCCGGAACCGCTGGTGACCATCCTCGCCGCCCTCGAGAATCTCGCGGCGGGCCGCCGACTCCGCGCGATCACCGATCGCGAGCCATGCCATCTGTTCGGCGAGGCCGCCCAGAGAGGTTTTCGCCACGCCTGCTCGGCACAAACGGATGGAAGCTGGGTGACGATCCTCGAACGTGCCTGACGCATTGCCATCCACAGCGCCGCGGCCGGTCGTCGCGCCGAGGCGCCCGATGGCTCCGAGCTGGCTCGCGGCGCAGGGCCGCCTGCCGCTCGCCTTCATGACGGTGGGTCTCGTGTGGCTGGGCACCGCCACGGCGCTCGTCGCGGTGAATCCGGGCCTGCTTGCCTTGCCTCACCTGAATCCAGGCATGCTCGCAATGACGCACGCGTGGATTCTCGGATTCTTCGTCACGATCGCCGTCGGCGCCGTGTACCAGCTCGCGCCGGTCGCACTCAGCACGACGTTGTGGAGCGAGCGTGCCGGCTGGTGGCACCTGGCCTTTCACAGCATCGCGGTGCCCGCGCTCGTGTACGGGTTCTGGACGTGGGAAATGCCGCTGCTCGCCGCGGCAGGTGCGATGATGGTTGCCGGCGTCCTCCTCTTCGCCGTCAACGTCTGGGTCACGATCCTCCGGTCCGGCCAACGCGACGCGGTCGCGTGGTCACTCGCACTCGCGAGTGCGTGGCTCACATTGACCGCCTCAGCCGGCTTTCTGCTCGTGGCGAACCGGGCGCTCGCGCTCTGGCCCGTCGACCCGCTCGCGCTTCTTCGCGCTCACGCTCATCTCGGGCTGGTCGGCTTCTTTCTCACTTTGATGCAGGGCGTCACGTTCCGACTCGTGCCGATGTTCACCCTGGGCGACGTCCCCGACTGGCGCCCAGTTCGCCTCGGATTGTGGCTGTCCCAGCTTGGATTGCTCGTCCTCGCGCCGGGCCTGGCGTTCCACCACCCGTACGTCGCCTTCAGTGGGGGAGCTTCCATTGTCGCCGGCATGGCCGCCACCGCGTGGGCGTTGAAGCGGGCGCTGGCCACCCGGAAGAAGCGACAACTCGACGCCGGCGTCCAACAGCTTCTCGTTGGAACCAGTGTCCTCGGAATTTCGGCAGCCGCCGGACTCTGGCTTGCGTGGCCCACGACACCAGGAGGCTCCGCACCGGGCGGCCTCAATGCGACCGTGTACGGGCTTCTCGTCATTCTTGGAGGGCTCCTTCCTGCAATCGCAGGAATGATGGGCAAGATCGTGCCGTTCCTCACTTGGATGCGGGCCTACGGTCCGAAAGTCGGTCGTGCACCGACGCCACCCGCCACGTCTCTTTCCAAGCCTCGCATTGAACGAGCCGGGCTCGTCCTGCAGGCACTCGCCGTGATACCGCTCATCGCCGGAGCATGGCTCCTGAATGTGACGATGCTCCGCGCCGGTGCCGCCCTGCTCGCCCTCGGATCCGGCCTCTTCCTGGTCAACATGGTCGGCGTCCTGAAACACCTCTGGAGGCCCGTATCGCTTCCGACCGCTCCCAACAAATCGACGAAACCATGAGCACACCCAATATCGATACCCAAACCGTCTGGGATGCCCTTGCTGCAATTCCGGACCCCGAGTTTGGCGTCAACCTCGTGGACCTCGGGTTGATCTACAGCGTGGAATGCGCTGAAGGGATCGTGTCGGTCGTGATGACTCTCACGACCCCGACATGCCCGTCCGGGGGCTGGATGTACGAAGGGGTCAAGTCCGCGGTGCAGGCGTTGCCGGGCGTCA
>JAJYAR010000396.1 GCA_021779435.1 bacterium | reverse complement strand
CCCCTGATAAGCGTAGGTGACGCTTGGCTTCAGACTCAGCGTCGTGGCGGCGAAGATCGAATTGATTGTGTAGCCTGTGATGGAAACTGTCATCGCGCTCGGGACACCGTTCGTGAAGGTTACAGTCAGGTTGACGTTGGAGGCGGTGAGACCCGGAAGAACCGTCGTCGTGCCGCCATTCGGGTTTCCGTAAAGCACCACGTTCTGGACGGCCGTCTGGAAGTCCGACGCGGGACTCGTCGTCGCCGAATCATAGGGAATGAGCGAAGCGTACCGCGCTCCGCGCGCCACTGCGTTTTCCAGGTTGTTGTACTGCAGAAACGTGTATCCGAACTGGAACGTCCCGCCAAAGGCCGCGATCAGCAGGCTCGACCCGATCGCGAATTCGAGCAACGCATTGCCGTCACGCCCGTGTGGGCGGCGCAGAATCGGCGTTAACCTGCGCCTCATTGCATCAGCCTCACGTATGTCGCGCCGTTCTGCCCGCCGGTGCCCACCCCGCTGCCCGCGTTGTAGGGGCCGGCATAAATCGCGCAGAACGGAGAATTTCCGTTCGTGTTCTTCTGGTAGTAGTTGCTGGGCACGCCGTTGGTGTAAATCAGAAACGAACCGTATCCGAGCACCGTCGTACTCGTTGCGCTCGTCGGATCGACAATCGGCACGGCGATCAGCCGGCGGAGATTGTTCGGATCCGCGAAGTAAGTGGGAACTGTGTTGTCGGTTCCATTGATGTCCTCGCTGGCGCGCTGATCCAGATACATCGCTTCGCTGTTCTTATTCCCATTTGTAAGCACCGGCGCGATGTTGGTGCCCACACTCACCGTCTGCATCTGAATGTTATCGAGCAACTCCTGTCCGATCACGCTGTTCGAGTTGCTCCCCCAATAACCATTGTTTGAACTACCCCAATTGTTGACAACCGCCAACTGCGAAGAGACCGGATCGCCAGAACACGGCGGCGTGTTGAAACATCGGGCCGGGTTACTCGGACCGCACCCTCCGCGCGATCCGTTAAACTGCGGCCACTGGACGTCATATGAGTTTCCGACCACTAATCCGAAGTTCGGTCCGGCAGGGTTCGTGCTCACCGCCGAATAGGGCGCCAGCCCTTGCGGGATCGTGTTCGTCGAGACCTGCGCCGCAATCGCATGGGCCGTAATGTTGGACGTCGACTGGACCACCACCATAGGCAAAAAAAGGAGAGCCAACGGCACGCTCGCGCTCACCTGAACGTAGGTGTAACCGGTTGCCGGACTGGGACTCGAAACCCACGGACCCGAAATCGACGTCCCGAACTGGATCGTGGGACTGCTGACGCTGGCCGAATTCAGGTTCCACTTATCCGGCACATTCTGCGCCGCCGTCGTCGCATTCGCTATCCCCGTCGTCGTCCCGTCCAGTTTTAGAGCGCCCGCCAGGGCCGCGGCGTCGCAGTAAGCCTGCGCCTCGTTCTTGGCGATGAACATCCGCCCAACGTCGACCGCCAAGCCGAGCACAGCAATCAGCGCGATCGCCGATGCGGCCATCGTAATCAGGACAAAGCCCGCCTCGCGGCCCCGGCGATACGGAATCCGCCCGCGGCACAGCCGCTCCTGTCCGGACGTCGCGTCGTTCCGACGTCCCCTCTCCTCAGGCGATGCGGTTCCAGCCATGCGGCTACACCCCCAGACTCCATAACATCACCGGACCACGCGCTGCGAAATTGAAGATTCACCCGAGAATGCGTCCGAATAAAGCTTAAACAGAATCGCCGTCCCGGAACCCCCATCCGCCAACGGTAGAATAAGAGTTTATGCAGGTCGTCCAGGCCGGTGATCATAAATTCCTGCTCCTCGAGCTCGACCAAGAACTCGTGGCCAACGCCGTCAAGCAGGCCGGCTTCGAGTTCCGTCTCGACGACTTGAGCCGCAGTCTCAGCCTCGACCTCGCCGTGCCGGATCGCAAGACTCCGCTTCTGCTCTTCGACGCCGCCGACCCCGGCAACTTGGGTTGGTTCTCGCGCTGCCAGTTCTATGTGGACGGCCGAAGCGGCGCCGTGCTGCAAACGCCGATGGCGTTGTCCAACGTGAAGGACCGCGCCGGCCGCGTCCTCCCTTACGCCATCCGCGTGCAGATCTCCAAGGAGCTTCCCGCCACCTTCCGCCTTCCGGGCAAGCAGCAGATGAGCGAGCAGACCGTTTACTCGGTGCTTTTCAATTTTCTGAACGCGCTGCTCAACACCGGCGTCGGGGTTTGCGGCGCCGTCTCGATCCGCCCGCTCGCCGGACGCACCGGCACGCCGGGCCGCACCGACGTTAAGCGCTGATCTTCCCCAGCAGTACGGCCCTCCGTGCGCCGGTCGCCGACGGCACGTTCGCCGGCCGTTCGTGCCACCTCTCGTACGCCAGAAGCGCGAAAAGCACCGCCTCTTTCGCGTCGATATCGACTCCGTACTCGTCCGGCGTCACGATGCGAGCCGGAATCAGCGCCCGCAACCGCGCCAGCAGGTAGCCGTTGTGCGCGCCCCCGCCGCTGACGATTACCGCGCCAATTTCATCGAACCGCCCCACTCCCATCGCGATCGTGCGGACCGTCAACTCACACGCCGTCGCGATATCAATGCCCGTCTCGCGGACAAATTCCACGCCGTACTGCTCGCGGCCCGCGCTCTTGGGCGGTGGCCGGTGGTAGAACGGGTCGCTCAGCAACCGCTCGAGCAACCCTTCGTTCACTGTGCCCGCGCGCGCCCGCGCCCCGTCGCGGTCAAACGGCGGCACAAGCGCGTCCATCACCATGTTCCCCGGACCGGTGTCAAATGCGGCCACGTCGTCGAGCCGTGCTCCCGCCGGAAGAATCGTCACGTTTGCGATGCCGCCGATGTTCAGCGCCGCGCGCCCCTCGGTCTCCGAGCGAAACAGCCGGTAATCGAGAAACGGGACCAGCGGCGCGCCCTGCCCGCCGGCGGCGACGTCGGCCGTACGGAAATCGCTCACCACCGGAATTCCCGTTCGTTCGCGCAGCACCGCGGCCTCGCCGATCTGCAGCGTCGCCGCAATTGCGCGCCCGTGAAACATCGCCGCATCGCCCTGGTGATACACCGTCTGCCCGTGCGAGCCGATCAGCGAAATCGAAGCCATCGGGATCCCGCGTGTCCGGCAGACCTCTGCGAGCGCGTCGGCGAAGATTTCTCCCAGCAACACATTGAGCCGCGCCAGCTCCGCCGTGTGCGTCACCGCGTTCGACGCGCCCAGGACCGCCTCGCGCACATCCGCGGCGTACGGAACCACCCCGTGCGCCACCGTCCGCAGCGCCGCGCCGTCGAAGTCGACGATCGCGACATCCACTCCATCGGCCGAGGTACCGCTCAACAAACCCGCCACTCTCACGGCTGCTTCAACTCCGCCTGAAGCCGATGCAGAAGCTGCA
>JAJYAR010000395.1 GCA_021779435.1 bacterium | reverse complement strand
CGACGGGATCGAGCGTGCAGGGTGCCGAGGAAGTGCTGCGCGGACGCCATGCCTTCAGTCCGGCTGGCGGCATGCACCATGCGCGCCCTGACCGGGCACAGGGATTCTGCTATTTCAACGATGCCGTCCTGGCGGTCCAGTGCCTGCGCCAGGCCGGTCTGCGGGTGCTCTATGCCGATATCGACGCCCATCACGGGGACGGGGTTGAGGAGGCGTTCAGTGCGGACCCGGAGGTATTCACCTTTTCGCTGCACATGGATACCGGGTATGCCTATCCGTTCCGCGGCGGTGCCGTGACCGATCAGGGTGCGCCGGCAGGAGAGGGTACCTGCCTGAATCTGCCGCTGCCGCGCGCCACCAACGACAGTGAATATGCGCTGGTGTTCGGAACCCTGTGGCCGGCGGTGCTGGGCGTGTTCCGGCCACAGGCCGTGGTGTTGCAGGCCGGAACGGACGTGCTGTCCGGTGACCCGCTCGGGAAGCTGCGCGTATCGACCCAGCAATTCCTGGCGGTGGTGGCGCGGGTCGTGCAGGACAGCCCGCGCCTGCTGGTGATCGGCGGAGGTGGCTATCACCCCCTGCTGCTGGCACGCTGCTGGACCGGGGTCTGGGCACTGCTGTCCGGGCGTGAACTGCCGGCGGCGATTCCCGAACAAGGGCAGACGCTGTTGCGCGAGGCGGGCTGGGAGGAGGATGACGATGAAGACGGGGCCCGGCCTGACCTTTTGATCCGCTCGCGGCTGGACGCGGATTATCGCGGACCGGTGCGTTCCGAAGTCATGGCGCTGCTCGATCAGGTCCGACGGGCGCATCCGCTGATGGGCAATCTGTGACTGCCGAAGCGCATCACCCGGGCGGAGGCGGGCGCATCGCCGGCTTTGCGACCGCCGAAATGACCCGTGCCTATGCCCGCAGCCTCGGAGTGCACTGTGCTTCCGGTCATTACAGCGATTTTCCGGGCAGTGGAGCGCTGCTGAGTTCCCTCGGTATCGGCACGTTTCCGGGTGAGGCGTCGGACACCGTGGACGGGCGTATTGCCGCCATCGTCGCACGCGGCGTGCGCAACGGGATCAACGTCGTCGACACGGCGACCCATTACCGCTACGGCCGTTCCCCGCGCGCGGTCGGCGCCGGATTGGACGCGGCGTTCCGGGCGGGCGTCGCGCGCGATGCCCTGTTTCTGGTATCCAAGGGCGGATTTCTGGTGTTTCCGGAAGGGCCGCCGGCCGATCCGGCCGGCTGGTTCGAGCGCGAGATTGCCGGACGCGGGCTCGGCACGCGTGCCGAACTGGCGGCCGGGGTCCACCTGCTGTCGCCTGCCTATATAAAGTACCAGCTCGATCTCAGCCGCGAGTGGCTTGGGGTCCGGACGCTGGACGCCTTCCTCGTCGACCAGCCCGAGGTGCATATCCGGCAGGTCGGGAAGCCTGAGCTGTTGCGCCGGCTGGAGGCGGTGTTCGCAGCGCTCGAGGAGGCAGTCCGGGAGGGAAAGATAAGGCATTACGGTATTTCCACGTATCACGCATTCCGCGCGCACACCGACGAACCCGTGTTTCTGTCGCTCGTTTCGCTGCTGGGGCTGGCGCAGAAGGCCGCGTCCAGGACATATGCCGACGAGCGCGCGCCGCATCACTTCGCGCTGATCCAGCTGCCCTTCAATCAGGTGATGCTCGAGGGCTTCGCGCGGTTCAACCAGGTGACCGGGCAGGGCAACGAAGCTTCGATCCTGCAGGCGGCGATGCAGCTGAAAGTTTACGTCATGGGCAGCCATACCCTGTTCAAGGGCCATCTCGGCACGCAGTCGGTCGATGTGGTCCAGCAGGCCATGCCGGGGGTGCGCGGGGCGGCGGCGCGCGCCATCCAGTTCAACCGCTCCACCCCGGGATTGGGCACGACACTGGTCGGCCTGAGCACGCCGGCGCATCTGGAAGACCTCCTGGCCGTGTCGCGCATCCCCCCCATGGACCGCGGTCGCTATCTCGCCATGTATGAGCAGACCGGCTGAGTCCGGCGCCGGGCCGATTGCAGGGTTTCCGGCATCGGCTACACTAAGCTGGTATGAGTGATCCCAACAGTGCAACCAGCCCGGTAACCGCCCAGGACGGGGACGCAGCTGCGGCCGCCGTCCAGAGTGTGGCGGCCACATCCGATCCGCTCAAGCTGCTCGGCCAGATACTGATCCTGGCGGTGCGGCACAAGGCTTCGGATATCCATCTGCGCACCCGCAACCATCCCATCCTGCGCATCGACGGGACGCTGCGTGCCGTGCGTGAGATTCCGCAGCTTGCGCCGGATCTGATGGAGCGTCTGGCGCGCACCATGATGTCCGCGCGCCTGGCCGCCCAGTTCGAGAAGGAGCACCAGGTGGATCTGTCGATCGGCTTCAAGGACATCGGGCGCGTGCGTGCCAATCTCTTTCATCAGCGCGGGTCGATCGGCATGGTGCTGCGCGTGATCTCCACAAGCATTCCGTCCCTGGCGGAGTTGCACGTTCCCGAGCTGGTGAACAAGTTCGGGCAGCTTGCGCGCGGGCTCGTTCTGATTACCGGCGCCACCGGTTCCGGAAAGTCGACCACGCTGGCGTCGCTCATCAATGAGATCAATGCGACCCAGAACACCCACATCATCACCATCGAGGATCCGGTCGAGTTCCTGTTTTCGGAGAAACGCTCGATCATCACCCAGCGCGAACTCGGAATCGACACCAACAGCTTCGCCGATGCGATGAAGGCGTCGCTGCGCGAGGATCCGGACGTGATCCTGCTGGGCGAGATGCGCGATCCCGAGACTATTGAAACGGCGCTGACCGCGGCGGAGACGGGCCACCTGGTGTTCTCCACGGTGCATTCCCCGGCAGCCGCCGAAACCGTGTCGCGTATTATTTCGGCCTTTCCGCCGGAGACTCAACCGACCATGCGCGCCAAGCTTGCTCAGAACCTCAGGGCCGTGGTTGGCCAGCGTCTGCTGCCGCGCAAGGGCGGCCAGGGCCGAATCGTCGCCTGTGAGGTCATGACGGTGTCCGCGCTGGTGCGTGAGTACATTCTTGATCCGCTCAAGATCAAGGAGATCGGCGATCTCATCAAGAAGGGTACCGTTGCGGAAGGCATGCTGGCATTCGACCAGAGTCTGCTCCAGCTGTACCGTGCCGGAGAGATCGACGTCGAGACGGCCCTGCAGTACGCGACCAGCCCCACCGACCTCAAGCTCAAGCTCGAAGGGTTCTAGTCCCGACGGTTGCCAGGTGCGTTGTCGCCTGGACTCCTCACGCCGCCTCGGATAGCGGGCGCGCAAGTTCAGCCGCGAACGCAGGGCAGTATCTCAGAGGTCGAGCACCGTTTTGATCGCGTGCGCGACCGCCTTGCAGTCCTTTTCCGAAAGCTGCCCTCGTCGTGCGATGAGCTGGCGCCGTCGCGC
>JAJYAR010000394.1 GCA_021779435.1 bacterium | reverse complement strand
ACGTCCAAGTGCCGAAGGTCGGCGCCTCCCTGAGCGCGGGCCAGACTTTTGGCGTCGTGGAATCGGTGAAGGCGGCAAGCGATCTGTACGCACCCATCGCCGGTACGGTGGTTGCCGTGAACGCCGGGCTGGAGTCAGCGCCCGAATCGGTCAACAAGCAGCCCTACACCGATGGGTGGATGCTCCGGATGAAACCGGCGGATCCGGCGGCGATCAACGGGCTCCTTGACGCCGCCGCCTACGCGGCGATCGCCAGCTGAGCAGCGTCGAT
The DNA here is from genome assembly GCA_021779435.1 of bacterium. Next base: position 3,149 of record JAJYAR010000394.1, on the reverse strand, counting down.
TTCCATCCATCACGGCGGGCCCAGCGGTCCCGACCTACCGTATCGCGGCGTGCGGTGTAGCCCGCCTGGGCGAGGCCGGGGTTTGTGGTAGGGCGGGACCGCTGGGCCCGCCGTGAACGTTCGAGGTCAGCGCCCTCGGCTACAGTTGATCGATGTAGGATGAGCTCCCGCTCAGTGCTGGCAGACGCGGTCCGGATCGATCGTGAAACCGTTGTCGCGCGGCTGGAACTTCCCGCGCTCCTCGAGGAAGCTCACGAGTTCCTCGGGTGTCATGTTGCTCGCCGAACACGTGAAGAAGCGCGTGTCCGTGCCGAACTTCTGCCGGATCGCCGTTGCGAGCGAGTCGCGGGTGTAGGCCTCGTTCGAGGCAAGCATCATGGCGATGACTTCGTGGCCGTGGATTTCAGATTCCATGTGGGAGAAAGCCCGAAGTTGACGATGCGACACCGTCTCGCAAGCAGCGCCCGCGGAACTTTGATAACCGGGTTGCAGTCCGGAACATGTCCGCCAAGAAACCGCTCGTTCCGAGATCCCGAATCCGGATCCCTACTACGGCGGGCGCGGTCTTCCCGGTAGGAGCAGATTCATCTGCGATGGATTGGAGCCGACGACTTGGCTGCGATTGCGTGTCCACCGACTCCTGTTCACGCGCCGCTGACGCGCGCGCCGTCACCGCTCAACGCAACCGGATCGTGTGACGCTGGTCGGGGGTGATTCCGAGTTCCACGTGCACGACGTCGTTGGGGAGCCAGTCGGCGATTTTCTCCGGCCACTCGACGGCGAGGCACCACGGCGTCACCAGGAAATCCTCCAGTAGGAGGTCCTCGATCTGCCGCGACGTCTCGAGCCGGTAGGCATCAAGGTGGATCAGGTTCGTGGGCCCGCGATGAACCGTGAAGATGTTGAACGTGGGGCTTGTCACCGCGGCCGTGATGCCGAATCCCTGCGCCAGACCCTGAACGAAGGTCGTCTTGCCGACGCCGAGATCGCCGTGCAGCGCGAGCGTCGTGTCGGGAGCGAGCGCACGCGCGAAGTCGGCCGCCGCGTTCCGGGTTTCCTCGGCAGAGCGGGTTGCCAGGCCTGCGCGGAGCCTATCGAAGATGCTCGTAGCCATGGTAGTCACGCAGATCGACGGCGCCCTCGGGAAATGCGGCGGCAGTCACGAAACGACCGATCCGGGAAAGACGGACGCGGGGGAATGCACGGCGCCAGGCGGAGGCGAACGCATCGAGGTTGGCGGTGCCGGCGACGGCAAAGAGCAACTCGTAGTCCTCGCCGTCGCTCAACGCCGCGCGAAGGTCCGCGCCTTTGCGCAGGGGGATGGAACGGGAATCAAGGGCGGGAGCCGCCCCGGGAGGCGTGAGCGCCCGCAGGTCCTTGGCGAGCCCATCGCTGACATCCATCATCGCCCGAACCTCGCGTTTCCTCGCGAGCCACGCGCCTTCGGCGATGCGGGGCGTGAACCGGTAATGGTGGCCGGTGCGCAGGGTGTTGCCGAGCTGGCCGGTCACGAAGATCCAGTCACCGCTCCGGGCGCCTGTCCGCGTGAGCGTGCGGCCCGCCGTCGCTTCGCCGATGAGAGTCAGGCTGGCGGCGATGGTCGCGTCCTGGGCGACGTCGCCGCCGACGATTTCGACGCCGAACCGCCGTGCGGCTGCCGCCAGCCCACGGTAAAATTCCTCGACCCACCGGGTTCGGGTGCGCGCGTCCAGGCTGAGCGAAATCACAGCCGCGCGGGGACGTCCCCCCATTGCGGCGATGTCGCTCAGGTTGCGCTTCATCAGCTTCGCGCCGACGGACCGCGGAGGGACGCTCTCGTCGAAGTGTCGGCCGAAGATCACGGGATCCACCGTGACGAGTTGGGCGTGGGGTGAAGGGCGGAGCACCGCGCAGTCGTCGCCGATGCCGAACGGCGACTCCGGGCAGACATTGCCGAGCCATCGCCGGATGGAGGTGATGAGACGCTCCTCACCAAGTGCGGCGACGGATTCCGATGGACGTGACGTGTAGGGATTCACGCGTGCTATGAGCTGACGCCCGAGAAGATCTGGACGATCGTGTTCAAGTTGAACAAGGCGTGGGCGACGATCGTGGTGCCGATGTGACCGGTGCGTTCGTACGCTAAGGAGAAGATGACCGCGAAGACGACGAGCGGTGCGAAGCTCGAGATGCCCTCCAGCGTGCTCCAGTTCACGTGAAGGGAGGCGAACAGGACGGCCGGAATGAGTAGGGCGAGCAGTCGCGGTGCCCGTGTCCGTGCGAAACGGAAGACACCGGCGCGGAACACCATTTCCTCAGCGAAGGGCGCGATGAAGATCGCGAGCACGATGAGGGAAACAAGCAGACCGGGCGATTTGGCTTCGGTGAACATCCGGATCAGGTCCTGGCGTTCGGCCGGTATCCCGAAGAGTTGCAGGAGCCGGTTCCACGCGAGCGAAGTGCCCTGAAGGATCGGCATCGAGATGATGAAGGTCGCCATGCCGGACATCAGGATCGAACGTCCGTTCGCCGCCGCATGCGCTCGGTAGGAAGGGCAGCGGAGTGCGAAGACCCCGGTGCCGACGAGCATCCCGAATTGGCCGGCGGCGCCGGCAAGGAGCATCGCCGCGTCCCCGCTGACGTGGGCCAGTCTGACGATGGTCGTCGCCGAGACCGCCGCGACGAACGAGCAGAACATCACGATGGCGAGCAATAGGACGAACTCGGTGGGGTGGGCATCCCAGGCCGGGAGAGGGGAGGGGCCGGCGCTGGTCCTCGCCTTGGGAGAGACCACATACACCCACAGCAACACCACGCCCGTGATCACGAGGGCATACTCGAACCACAAAACGGCATGGGTGAAGACGGGCGGCATGGATTCCGAGTGCGACGGAAAATCCACGCGGCTGCAACGCTTTCAGGAGAGGGGCCTGGGCTCGCGGAGCGGCTGAAAATGGGGACTGCCGATCAACGTGAGTCAGTATGTGCGGCGGTTCCAGCTCGGCACGACAAGCGAAGCCGGAAATGGTATTACATTGTACGTAATTGTTGACCGGTGACCAGTGACCGACATGTCCTCTCGCACACAACCTATGCCCCGGGTCTTTCACATCGAGTCTGAGTCCATCTGGACGGATGTCGTTGCGTCCATCGCTATCGCAGCCGGTTTT